>JAISFC010000054.1 GCA_031263785.1 Clostridiales bacterium
CTGCCGCGATACCAATATAAATCGTACGTTCCCGTTATCTTCGGGGCTTCAAGTGTGTATCCCGGAATCGTACTCCCCGTCGGCGCATATCCCGGCGCAACCAGCGCTATCGTTGCCGCCTGAACCGCGTTGGTCGTATTCGAATCCATGGTAGCTCCCGTATATCCGCTGCTGGAATCAGGATAATAGAAATAGAAGACAAGTTTTTTCCCGACATCTGACGATGATGGTCTGTAAGTAGTAGATGTTCCGGTGAAGCTTTTCTCATATGAATAGCTAGTGCTGCTTCCCGTAGTCCGTCCTACATACAGCTCCTTAGTGTACCCTGACGCCATTGCATTGCTGATAGTCATGTTGGTATCTTCAACCGGATTTGATGTGCTGATATTTGGCTTATATGTAGTGCTTTGACTTACATCTATCGCTGAAGGCGGTTGTGTTGACGGATCTGATGATGGTTCTGACGATGGTGTGGAAACTCCTATGCCGGGAAAATAAGGCGATGTAATTGTACCGTTACCCTTCGTTCCTACTTCATAAGCCGGCAGAGCTCCCGAACCAGGCTCATTATACGCAAGAGTTGAGCTGTTGAAAGTAGTTGTAGATGTAGACCACACCTGCTTGTGCGCCCCCCCTACGCCATAGCCTATATATGGACCGTAATGTTGCCACCCTGCATAAATATAATGCCCCGTCACTATATAGACGGTTGTACCTGCCGATACATAGCCCGATTGTGAAATATATTTCATTTGTGAGGCAGATGCGTCCATCTTTGAAACAATACTGTAAGAAGAAGGACCGGTTTGAAAATCTACGCTGTATACTGTAGCTCCTTCAAAAGTAAAATCTGATGCAGAATAACCGGCAAAATTATCTTGAATGTAGAATTTTCCATTAAAATCCGCTGGCGCTGCCTGCACGGAAGCATGATCCGAAACGGAGTTATCTAATCTGGGGAAAAACGATGATATGCCTGTTGTCATAAAAGATAATAATAGAAAAAGTGTTAAAAATTTTTTCAACATAAAATCAAGTCCTAAAATTTTTTTAATTTAAAAAATATTTTTTTGTCAAGCTGCAAATATTTTTTAGAAAAATTTCTTCCTTTGTAAAAATATTTTATTATTTCCATATTCTTCTATAATTATGCTATAAATTTTCTTTAAAAAAATAAATGTCACAGAAATTTAATGGTTCTGTAACACAAACTTAATATTTTTGTAACATAATTGTAATATTTAAAATTTTTATTTCTTGCAAATTTTCTGCGTGTATGGTAAAATTATCATAGGTGTTGTTTCCATATGTAAGAATCGTCGGGAGGCGTTGAGATTGGTAAAAATTGGGGTAGGATATGATGCGCATCAGTTAGTTCCGGGGCGGAAATTAATTTTGGGAGGTGTGACAATTCCTCATCATGTGGGGCTTTTGGGGCATTCGGATGCAGATGTGCTCACTCATGCTCTTATTGATGCTTTATTAGGCGCAGTTGGACTGGGGTCAATCGGAGAAATGTTCCCTAATACGCATCCGGCGTACAAAGATGCCAGCAGTTTAGAGCTTTTAGCGGAGGTCAGCACACGATTGACAAACGCGCGCATCAACAACATTGACGCGACTATAATAGCGCAAGCCCCTCAACTCACTCCTTATATTCCGTCAATGAGGGCAAAATTAGGGGCTATTTTGAATACGGGACGCATAAATATTAAAGCGACAACTACTGAATATATGGGGTTTGAAGGGCGCGAAGAGGGTATTTCCGCCATATGTGTATGTATTATTGAGCATAACGCTCTTAGCATTAGAAAACGAGAGATTTTTACGAAAATTCCTTCCAAATAGGCAAATATGAGAGTTGCTTTTTTTTGACGGCTCATATATATTATTGTTAGCACTCGGATTAATTGAGTGCTAACAATTTTAAGAAGTCGCTGAAACTATGCACAATTTGGTGTATTGTGTGAAGCGTGTAGTCTTTAGTATAAACGAGTCTTTGGCAACATTTGCGCAATTCTGCAAGCGGGACAACTGTAAAAATGCGCAACATGAATGTCAAGGTCTTAAAATAAAAATAAAGGGAGATGATTTAATGAAAATCAAACCATTGGCAGACAGAATTGTCATTAAGATGGTGGAAAGCGAGGAAACAACCAAGAGCGGGATTATTCTGCCCGACAACGCAAAAGAAAAGCCGCAGGTCGCGGAGGTCACGGCAGTGGGTCCGGGCGGACTTGTTGACGGCAAGGAAGTAAAGATGGAGCTGAAAGAGGGCGACCGTGTTCTAATCAGCAAATACGCCGGCACGGAAGTAAAAATAGACGGCGTGGAGTACACAATATTGCGGCAAGGCGACGTTCTTGCTAAAGTGATGTAGTCCGCGAAAACGCAAATGCAGTGGAAAATAGTATATTATAAGGAGGAAATATTATGGCAAAACAGATTAAATACGGCGCGGATGCGCGCGAGGCGTTGGAGCGCGGAATCAACCAGCTGGCGGACACCGTAAAGGTGACGCTTGGTCCAAAAGGGCGCAATGTGGTGTTGGACAAGAAATTCGGGTCCCCGCTTATAACCAACGACGGCGTGACGATTGCGAAGGAAATTGAGCTGGAGTGTCCGTTTGAGCACATGGGTGCGCAGCTTATCAAGGAGGCGGCGACCAAAACGAACGACGTGGCAGGCGACGGCACAACTACCGCGACTTTACTTACGCAGGCGATGGTTCGCGAGGGCATACGCAATCTTGCGGCAGGGGCGAACCCCATGATAATGCGCAAGGGCATGGCGAGCGCGGCGGAGGTTGTGGTGGCGGAAATACAGAAAAACAGCCATCAAGTGAGCGGTTCGGACGCTATCAAAAACGTTGCGACGATTTCGTCGAGCAGCGAGGCGGTGGGCGAGATTATTTCCGACGCTATGGAAAAAGTCAGCAGTGATGGCGTTATTACTATAGAAGAGAGCAAGACGGCGGAGACTTATTGCGAGGTTGTTGAGGGGATGCAGTTCGACCGCGGCTACGTTTCGCCCTATCTTGTGACCGACACCGAAAAAATGGAGGCGGTGCTGGACGACGCGCTGGTGCTAATCACGGACAAGAAAATCAGCAATATACAGGACATTTTGCCGCTGCTGGAGCAAATTGTTCAGCAGAGCAAGAAGCTGCTAATCATCGCGGAGGACCTGGAAGGCGAGGCGCTGGCGACGATTTTGTTGAATCGGATTCGCGGCACATTCTCGTGCGTGGCAGTGAAGGCTCCGGGATTCGGCGACCGACGCAAGGAAATGCTGCAGGACATCGCGATTTTGACGGGTGGTCAGGTCATTACATCGGACCTCGGGCTGGAGCTCAAGGACGCGACGCTGGAGCAGCTCGGTCACGCACGGCAGGTGATTGTGCAAAAAGAGAACACGATTATCGTGGACGGCATGGGCGATTCCGCCGCAATTAAAGCGCGCGTTGCCCAAATCCGTACGCAGATTGAAAACACCACGAGCGACTTCGACCGCGAAAAGCTGCAGGAGCGGCTGGCGAAGCTGTCGGGCGGCGTGGCGGTTATCAAGGTCGGCGCGGCTACGGAAACCGAGATGAAAGAGAAAAAACTGCGCATCGAGGACGCTTTGTCCGCAACCCGCGCGGCAGTTGAAGAGGGCATTGTCGCGGGCGGCGGCACGGCGTTTGTGAACGCAATCCCGGCATTGGTGAAACTGATTGGCTCCGCTGAAGGCGACGAGCGCACGGGGATGCAGATTGTTCTGCGCGCGCTGGAGGAGCCCGTACGGCAAATCGCTGAAAACGCGGCGCTTGAAGGGTCGGTAGTCATCGAGGAAATCAAGAAGCGCAAAGTCGGCGAGGGGTTCAATGTGCTCACCGAAAAGTACGTGGATATGGCTAAGGAAGGCATCGTTGACCCCACAAAAGTGGCGCGGTCCGCCCTGCAAAACGCCGTGAGCGTGGCGTCGATGGTGCTTACCACCGAAAGCGTCGTTGCCGACAAGCCGACGGAAGACGCGCCCGCAGCTCCAGCAATGGGTGGCGGTATGGGGATGTATTAGAGAGGCGGAGGCAGGCGAATTGGTCTGCGTTCTCCCAAATAAATAGTAGCAATAAAGAAAAAAAGGATTTCGACAAATTTGTCCTAATCCTTTTTCCCTGCCGTTTTTCGCACCGACTGCCAGCGGCTAATAGCCCATGTTCTCACTCAATGAATCGTCGACATCCACCCAATCGTTGACGTCAATTATTTCGTACTCCTTTGCACTGTGCCGCACAATTATTTTAGCCAGCCCCGCGTTAATGATGAGCCGCTTGCACATGGAGCAGCTATTCGCGTCCTTAACCAGCTCGCCGTTGGACTTTTCGGTGCCGACAAGGTACATCGTCCCGCCAATCATGTCCTTCCGCGCCGCGCTTATGATGCAATTCGCCTCCGCGTGAACCGAGCGGCATAGCTCATATCGCTCCCCGCGCGGGATTTGCAACGCGACACGCCGACACTCGCCGAGATCAATGCAGTTTTTGCGATTACGCGGCGCCCCCGTGTAGCCCGTCGCGACAATCTCATCGCAATTGACAATAATCGCCCCGAAATTGCGGCGTAAACAAGTCCCCCGAGCCGTCACGCTTTGAGCAATGTCAAGATAATAGTTGTGCTTGTCCTTTCGCTTTTTTTGCATATTCGTACCCCCTGGCATGATTATATAATATTCGACAGAAAATTACAAGAACTAATTTATCGCATATTTGCGAAGACGGACTTGCTAATCATATGGATTTTTTCGATTTCGCCGCGTTTAATGCGTATATTTGGCGACTACTCACCGCAGATGACGCGCAAGAAACACACGTACACTTCGTAATCAAAAACTAAAAATTTGTTGACAACATGCGAAAAATAAAGTAAAATATTAATGAGGTGATGGCTTGAACAATTTAAAAAAGACCCGAACGCTTACGATTTCGGCACTATTAGTGGCAGCGTATCTCTTGCTTGATCGTTTTACAATCCCCATAACGCCAACATTGCACATTTCCGTCAAGTTCGCGGCGATTGCTTTGGCAGGGTGCCTGTACGGCGCAAAAATAGGCGCATGCGTCGGCGGACTATGTGACGTAATCGGCTATTTCGCCTATCCCAAAGGCGCTTTTTTCTGGGGATTCACATTAAGCGCAATTATAGTCGGAGTAATTTTCGGGCTGATTGCAGGACGCAAAACTCCCTCAATATGGCGGGTTTTGCTGGCGCAAATATTATGCACAATCGTGGTCGACTTAGCATTGAATACATATTGGCTCTCGTTAATGTACGGAATGAACGCGTGGATAGCATTTATCGGACGATATGCGGAAAAACTATTAATGTTGATTCCGATGACGGGGCTTATATTTCTTCTTTGGAAAGTGTGCAATCGTAAAAATAATACACAAAATATACGTTGACAAAGTTCGGGATTTGAGGCAATAAATGCGTGAAAAAATTTTTATTAGCGTATTGCGCTGTGATATATTTTTTTAACTCAACTAGAATACCCCTGCCTCATTTAAGCTAATAGCGGCAAGAAAAATTTTATAATATTTTTTTGACGGCGGTGCTATAAATAGGAAATTATGTGTCATCAACTTGATTAAAAAACAGTTTTGAATGGATATAGAAAGGAGCAATTTAATGAAAAGATTGTATAAAGTAGAAAAAGGAAAGAAAATTTGCGGTGTTTGCGGAGGTGTGGCGGAGTTTTTAAATATTGACCCTACACTCGTGCGGATTTTATGGGCATTTGTAGCCTTATGGTTCGGCACGGGAATCGTGGTCTATATTATCGCAGCGTTTGTAATGCCAAACGAAAGCACCCGCCCCAAAACTCCAAGCGGAAACATCTACGATGCCGAACAAGAAGAAAAGGAAGAAAAGTAATATAAATATTACAATTGTGTTACAGAAATATTAAATTAATGTTACAGAACGATTAAGTTTCTGTGACATTTCTTTTTTTCAAAAAAAATTAGTGCATAATATACATGATAATAATTTTTCCGGAAAACTTTTTAAAAAAATTTTCGGTAAGAATTGCAACTTGAAAAAATATTTATTAATAATTAATTATGTCGTCAAATATTTTGAGGCGACATGACTAGGAGTGTTTATGATGAAACAAAAAATATTATCAATTATTTTAACCATGGCAATATTTTCAGGAGCCGGAATATTCACAATGTCAATTACGAAATCAGCAACTGTGTCAATTGCAGCATCATCTGCGACGCCTGTGACGTATGACGATCTACGAGGCAAATACTTCGAGATGGTAGACATTCGCCCGACGCCTTACATCTATGGGAATGGCGAAAAGGCGGATTATGGCGAAATACATAATATGTTCGGAACCATCGTATCAGAAGGATATAGCAGTAGTATGTCAGTGTCAGACCGTGAATATTATTTCCAGCCACGAACATCGGCTTTATACACGATAAACAGGACAAGTGGTCCATTGTATTTCACTAATTTAACAGTCCCCAACATGGAAAACATTGTAGTTCATGCAATACGTAGTGGCTATTATATACTTCCAACGTCAGCATCTATAACTCAAGCATTCGATTCAGGTTCGTGGTATATTGCAAAGGGTTCCGGAACATATAACGCCCCCTACGTTCTCTTGTGTCTTTGACGACGCACCAGCCTTTCTTTATACAGACGTACAATCTAACGATGCATACATCCCCCTCCTTCCAAGTACCACTACGACGGTCGGTGATTTTCCGGAGGCTTAAGCAAGTCTTTTTTTATTTGATTATCAAGCCTGTTTTCAACATCGACGTTCAAACTCTCCATGCCAAAAAAACCTCATAATTCCGCGGGTTTATCTGCAAGAGTTTTTAGTACTTAAAATCCGTTAACTTCGTCTAGGATATTTTAAAGTTTTCCATATAATCAAATTACAATAATTACCATTTTAGTGGTGAGAATTATTTTATACAAAATTTAATAAAAAATTACAAAATAATTTTCAAAAAAATAAAAAGAATATTTTTTATATTAGTAAAATAAATTAAATTTAAAAATAAAAGTAAAAAACATAATATTTCAACAAAAAAATATCAATAAGTATTCATACAAAAAACACACAAAAATACCTTACAGGTAAACATACGGAATTATGGGGTTTTTGGGCGTGGGGAGTTTGAGCGTTGATGTTAAAAACAGGCTTGATAATCAAATAAAAAAAGACTTGCTTAAGCCTCCGGAAAATCACCGACCGTCGTAGTGGTACTTGGTAGCACGGGGGTATACGAGGATGATTCGCCAACCGGGATTTGGGATACCGTTGATGTATAGCTTGAATTTACCGTTCCGGTGTAGTTGCCTGTGCCCGTGTATTGAACGCGAATCTGGTAGCCGATGTCAGAGGCTGTCAATGTGTATGTCGACTCTGTCGCGTTCGTTATCGGCGTTGAGCTGCCGCGGTACCACTGTAAAGTGTACGTTGCTCCCGTTATCTCCGGGGCTGTGAGCTTGTATCCCGGGATCGTACTCCCGGATGGCGCGCTTCCCGGCGACGATAAGCTTTTCGCCGTTACCCGAACTGTGTTTGAGTATACCGGACCGCCTATGTAGCCGGTATTTGCGTCGTAGCGGACTCTAAAGTAATAGCCTATGTCTGCGTCTGATGTCAAATAACTTTGTGTAGATACCCCGGTGGT
>JAISFC010000068.1 GCA_031263785.1 Clostridiales bacterium
AATCGATGGCGGGAGCGTTAAAGTCAATAATGTCAGTGGTCCACAGCCGCAGAATAGTGAGCTTGACAACGTATATCTCAACACTCTGACTCTCGACGACCCGTTGGCGGCGAATGCTAGTGTGACAAGCCTCACAACCGCGGCGGTTGTGGGTCCCGCGTCGGCTGGTCCCGTCTCTTCTATCATGGCGGGAGAGTACGGAACGAACGGCGTTTACACCGATGAATCGGGCATTTTGTACGCATGGCTCCCCGACAGCGCTTCCGCAGAAGAAGAACTAACCGTGAAGGCGGGCGGCAAAACGTACACAAGCACGTACATCCGCGCGGCGGACAACAATAACGCGGAAACGCTGGCAAAAATAGCAAGCGTAGGTGATGTGAAGGTACTTCTCACTCCCGACTCGACTTCCAAAAACGCGGGCTATGACGGGCATATCGACGTGTCCTTCGACGACGCTGTCGGCTACGAGGCTTATGCCCTCGCGATTCCCATGCTTTTTGACAAAAATACAATCGAAATAACTAATCTCGAAACCGTTGATTTTGCGGCGAAGGGGCTTACGGGACTGCTTGTCAACGGTACATTCCTCAGCGGTGCGCGTGATTACGACGCGTCGAGCGAGGTCTTGAGCGTGATTAATTCGGAAGGAAAATTCCTTTTGAGCTGGACGGTCGAGGAAGATATTCCGCTCGTCCCGCACACTTTAACCGGCGACTTGTATTTTAGAATTCACTATAGAGTCAAAGAAAACGTGCCTACCAGCGCGAGTTTTGCAATCGGCGAGTACAATGATACGAACGGAATCACAAGCGACCAAATCTTCGGAATCGACGGGCTGGGTATCTTGAGCAGCAATCAGGACGATTTCGGCGCGTATCTGTTAGTTGAAGGCGAATACGGCATTTTGACGCAGGATTACATAAGCGTAACGGTCGAGGACATGCCTCCCGTCACCATCAGCGGCGACGTAAATAGCATAAGTTTGCAGGGTCGCGCGATGCTCACAGGCAAGCAACGTACGCCTATTTCGGCGGTCGGTTATACCCCGAATCTAAGCAAAATCGACGCGGGAATTCGGGTTGAGATGTACGAGGTTGACGGCGTTGGCGATGTTGTCAAGCAAGTCGGAAGCGTGGCGTATACGCAAGAAATGAACATGACGGCATCCATCGGCGACTCGACTTCGACGCTATACAATTATACTTTAAACATTCCAAGAACAGTGGCGAATGACCTAAAAATCAGCGACCCGAACCAATCTTCGCCGAAATACATGCTCCGCTTCTCGCGATTCGGCGACAACGGCGGAAGTGTAGTCGGGACAGTCCGCGAAGAAAGCTACCTCTGGGCGGACATCTACCTCGACGGAACGGCTGTAAACACGGGGACAATCGACGAATCCACACCTCTGACCGTCGGCGACACGGCGTATCTGTACGCAGGAGCATTCTACTTACCGACAGCGGAAAAAGATGCCCTAACAACAGCGGATTTAAACACAATCAAAGGGCAGGTCGGTAACGCGGACATCACGGGCGTCACGACGATATACAATATTAATGAATATTTAGGAGTCGACGCCGCGGATTATACAACGGTATTGCGCTATGTCGGTCAGCAAAGACTTCAAACGCTTCCGCTGGCAGTCACTAATTAAGATTTAACAATAATAATAAAAAACAAACGGCGCGGACATTGAACCGCGTCGTTTTAATTGAAAATATTACGAAATTTTGTGCTTGCAAAAAGAGCTTGAATATGATAAAATAGTAGTGATGTAAGAAAAAATGTTGTAAAAAAAGCGGCGGGCAGTAAAAACGTAAAAAAATACTTGTAAATTTTTCCAAAGTGACATATAATGTGAAGTGGAAGGGAATGGTTGATTTGGCAAAACACGTACATTTTATCGGAATCGGCGGAGTAAGCATGAGTGGATTGGCTCATATTTTATTGCATCTTAACGATACTGTGAGCGGGTCCGACCGGCAGGAATCGCCGGAGACAAAGAGGCTTCGTGAGGCGGGGGCGGAAATTTTTATAGGTCATAGCGCGGAAAATATTAAAAATCCCGATTTGGCAGTCTACACCGCCGCGATTTCTAAGGACAACCCTGAGCTGCTTCGGGCGCGCGCGCTGGGGATACCCACGATCAACCGCGCTGATTTTCTGGGTGAATTGATGCGGGATTTCGAGATTTCCATCGCGGTAAGCGGGACGCACGGGAAGACCACAACCACGGGCATGCTCGCTTGCGTGTTTAACGCCGCTAAGCTGAATCCCACGGTGATGATAGGGGGGAATCTCCCGCAAATTGGTGGGAATATACAAATCGGCGGCACGGATGTACTCATTTTGGAGGCGTGCGAGTATGTGGACAGTTTTTTGAGTTTTAACCCCAATATTGCGGTGATAACGAACATAGAGGCGGACCATCTGGATTATTTCAGTTCAGTTGCGCAGATTCGCGATTCGTTTACGAGGTTCATCGACAGGCTCCACGCGGAGGGCTGCGCCGTGGTAAATAAGGATAATAAAAATGCCGTGGTTGCGGCGGAAAAGTCCGATAGAAAGAAGCTGTATTACAGCCTGCGGGACCGGAGCGCGGACCTTTACGCAAATGAATTGCAATTTAATGAAGGAATTCCCTCGTTTGAGGTTATGAGCGATGGTAAAATGCTGGCTGATATTGCGCTGAAAGTGCGTGGCGAGCATAATGTTTCAAACGCGCTTGCGGCATTTGGTGCGGCGATGAGTTTTGGCGTCGGCTGTGAGGATATTGCGGCGGGATTGGGTGAATTCACGGGCACGGAGCGGCGTTTTGAGTATCGCGGGGAGGTGAACGGCGTGCGTCTGTTCGATGATTACGCCCATCATCCGAGCGAGATAAAAACCACGTTTTTGACGGCGGAAACGTACCCTCACAATAAAATTTGGTACATTTTCCAGCCGCACACGTATTCGCGCACACAGAGCCTGCACGACGAGTTCGTAGATGTGCTTTCGCGTCCGGAAAACATGATAATCGCGGACATATACGCCGCCCGCGAGAACCCTATAAAGAATGTGAACGCGAAAAATTTGGCAAAAGACTGCGGGGCGGATTACGTCGGAAGCTTAAGCGAAATTGCGGCGCATCTTAGCAAAAAAGCAAAAAACGGCGATTTAATCGTAACAATCGGGGCAGGGGACGTCAATAAAATTATATCGGAATTGCTTTTGTAGGTTAAAATTTAAAAATTTTTGTAAAAAAATTGTAATATGGCTTGACAAAAGGCAAAAAATATGTTATACTAATATTAGACTTAGAAGTGTTTTGCGCTTTAAGACATATTAAGTATAAATTTGTATAAAAAATAGGGGGAGTTTTTAATGCTTAAAATTAGTTCGTTAAGGAAGAGAACCGTTGCAATGGTTCTAATGGTTGCGATGTTCTTTTCTTTGCTGCCGACGGTAACGCCGCAGCTTTTCAATGACACCGCGAAGGCGGAATTTTACTCATGGAATTTTACGCCGCATGAGGACGGTTCTACACCGCAGGATCCCGTGTATCTATATTATGATGATATAACGGCGCCGACGTCTTTGACACTTCGATTAGAAGTTGACGGCGGGCTTTCTCACGCGGACAGAACGTCGCAAAACCGTGCAGTAAGTCCATATTTGTTCGCATGGTCGGAAAATCCCGACCCAGCTAACTTGGGAACCTTTGATTGGTTTTCACAAGACGGGATGTACAGTGATAGTTTGATTGTTAATAATGATTTGATTGAAGAGTATCAGGCGGGTTTTTCCAGCCGTCCTGACGTTGTTGAAGCTTTGGATCTCAAAAAGCTTGCTGTGGGGAAGACTTATTATCTATTTGCATCACGTACGGGTACTCCTACTTACGCACGTGCTGCGACTACGACGACAACATGGTCAAGTGATGATGTTATGCGGGAGATTGTGTCCGTAACATTTGATATGTCGGGCAATCCTACAATTAATTATGAAGATGAGCAATCAGGACCTTCTACGGAGCCCAGCACGGAGCCAAGTACGGCTCCAAGCACAGAGCCAAGCACAGAGCCCGGCGGACCACAACAGGCGCAAACAGATATTACTATAGTATGTACTGCTAAAAGCTCTACGTCCGTTACAATTTCGGCTACTGAATCAGGCAGCTCGACGAGCGGACAATTCCGATTCGGCTATTCGACGACCAACAGTCCCGCAAGCGTTACAAACTGGACTACGGCTTCGTCAAATTCAAGCGCGACCTTCACGGGGCTTGCTCCTAATACTACCTATTATGTATTCGCATATAAACCGGCTGACGCAAGTCATTTGCAGTCCGCTTACGCAAGCGCGACGGTCACGACATATGCCTTAAGCCCGACTTCGGAGCCGGGAAAGAGCAATCAAGGCGATGTGTATGCATTTGTTAATCAGCTTAATGTAACACACAACAGCGCTACACTGCAAGGCACAGGCGGCTCGGGAGCCGGAAAATTCTACTTCTATTGGGGATATAGTTCCGTTTTACCTTCGGACCCGACATGGCATGTTGCAACGCCTTTGGACTGGGCGCTTCGGGTAAACGGGCTGACGTCTAGCACTAAAGTGTACGTGTGGGCGTTCAGGGACGGAGATGCAACCTATAACCGTTCGGCTATCAGTCCGTTGTACAGCAGCGTACTATCGGAGACGGTTGTACATTGGTTCTCTACCGCGCCTGAGACCACGCCGGATATTACGCCATGGCCGACTCATGACCCCGAAAAAGCGCCTCAGACCGATATTACTCTCGCTGCGGGCTCAAAAACGTCTACGTCGGTTACGCTTAACATCACTGAAACGGGTACAGAAACAAGCGGGCAGTACGTATATGGATATTCAACGGCAAATTCAACGACGAATGCGGTTTGGACCGCGCCGATGACGTCTACGACGCACACCTTCACAGGGCTAAGCGCCAACACGACATATCATTTCTTCGCTTATAAACCTGCTAATGCGACTTATAATCCGTGGGGAGTTGCATATTGCACCGCAACGACGAACACGGCAACCACGGGTACATTGCCGCAAGCCGCTATACAAGTAGGGGCGTCGGGAATTACATCGTCGAGCGCTGATCTCACCGGCACGGGCGGTTCTGGCACAGGAGCGTTTTACTTCTACTGGAGCACAAGCCCGACAGCGCCTGAATACAGCACGGCGGGATGGTCTGGCGGCAGCGAAAATACGTTCACCGCAACCGGACTTTCACCTAATACAAGGTACTATATATGGGGCTATCGCGTGGGCGACGCGACATATGCAGATTCGCCCATAACCGCGCTCACACCAAACGGATGGTTCTCGACCTGGCCGATTGAATTGCCGGTTCCGACCCCCGGATGGGATACCGAAAAATTGCCTCAGAGCCCGATTACGCTGGCTTATGACAATTTAACTACTACCTCTGTAAATATACGCGTTGAGGATACAATCGGCGTGGGTACAGGCTTGTACGTGTTCGGATATTCGACCACGAACGACCCCACTACCGTTGCCAATTGGACAACTGCGTCGGCGATTGACTCTTATGTTTTCTCCGGCTTAACGGCGGGGCAAACGTATTACTTCTTCGCATATAAGCCCGGTGACGCGACGTATAACCCCTCTCCGTATGCCGTTCGTCAGCTTACTATGAATTCAAGCGGCGGTGGCGGTGGTGGCGGCGGCGGTGGCGGCGGCACATCCAGCAAGGATGGCGTTGGCACATTCACGCTCCAAACTATTAAGAATATGGCTGATAAGAATCAATATATAGAGGTTAAACTCAAGAGCGGCGAGGCTTTCTATAAGATTCCCGCTAAGGCGTTCCTCGTAAATGAAACGGCTGAAATGCTGGGTAGCAACATAAAACTGTCCGATGTGCCTGTGGTTATTTCGGTCAGCAAGACAACGGATTCGACCTCGTCGTCCGTGAAGTCCGCAGCTAACGTTGCAGGGTATACTCTGCGCACGGAAAGCTACGAGTTTAAGATTACCGCAACATATAAAGGCAAAGCGGTCACAGTGCGTGAGTTTAACACATTCGTACCTCATTATGTAGAGGTGCCGGTGTCTCAAAGCGTAACGACCGGCATGGCATTGAATGATTCCGCGACGTCACTGCGCCACGAGCCTACGGAGATAGTTACTGAAAACGGCAAGAGATACGCTAAGATTAATTCGCTCACGAACGGTGTATTCGTAGTAATCTACCACGAGAAGACCGCGGCGGATATTGTCGGGCATTGGGCGCAGGAATACGTACATGAAGGGCTGTCCCGCACATATGTGAAGGGGCGTGACACGAATTGGTTTGATGTAAGCGCAACCATGACGCGCGCTGAATTTACGGCGGCGGTGACACAAGCGTTGGGGATTCAACCCATTAACGGGCTGGGCTTCTCCGATGTTTCCGAAAGCGATTGGTACAATGGATACATCAACGCGGCAAAGTATTATAATGTGATTACGGGGTCTGGCTCCAATCTGTTTGAGCCGAACCAACCCATCACACGCGAGCAGGTTATGGCGATTCTGGCGCGTATAAGCGACCTGATTGGCTATGATACCGCGGTTGAGGCAAATGAAATCAGCACGATTTTGGCTCCGTTCAGCGACGATGAGCATGTCAGCGATTGGGCGCGCGCAAGTGTTGCCTACAACATCAAAAATCGCATCGTAATCGGCGAGTGGAACGCGATTAAACCGCTTGCAAATATAACTAGAGCAGAAGTTATGGCAGTGCTCCAACGTCTGATGAAATCTACGTCATTGATTAATTAACATATTAGCGTTGTCGTCCGAAAAGCGTGACCGCGTTAAGCGTCCGCTTTTCGGCATCGGCTTCGCATAAGCTTTAAATGAGCTTGCCCGATTCATATGCGCAATCAGCTTCCGATGAGTTGAAATACGGAAGAAGGGGGAGATTTTTGTGGGCATTGATATTAAAAAAATTATTTCCGACTACAAAAATGATGCTGCGCAGAAAGTAGAGGATTTGGGCGGCGAATTTTTTGATGCATTAGCGGTTGAGGAAAACGAAAAAATTCTAGCCGCTTTTTTTCGTGCTGTCTACGAAAAAGAAGGAGCGGACGGGCTTTCAAGCATCGTATATATAAATCCTGAAGCGTTGCTGGATTGTTTAAAAGAGGATGAAATAAAAAGTATACATAACGTCAAGCCGGAGCTAATAGACTTTTTGGCGAGCGCTCAATATATTACAAATGAAAAGCGGGCTGTTTTAGAGCAGCTGGGCTATGAAAAAGAGACCGATGTTCGTGAAAAGGAAGTAAGGAAGGACCGCGGAAAAAAGGCGATAAAGTCTAAGAGAAAAGCATATAAGGAATATTATAAAAATCCTAAGATGTCTTTGGAAGCTTTATGCGAATACGACCCGCGGAACGCGAAAAAGTTAGTTAGTGATAAGCTTGCTTTATATGCGCTCAAACGCGAAAAAGGCAACGCAATCCCGTATTTGACCAATGAGGTGTTATTTTCAAAATATGAGAGCATTCAAAAGAGCGGAGAAGACCCCGACGGGCTTCGGAATAGTTTGCGTGACGAGTGTATTAAGCGCAATAAAGGGATGTTTCTCTTCAAAAAAGCCATGCTTTTTTCGTTTAAGAGGCACGGCAAAAATGACTCGAGTTTGATAAGTAAAATTAATAAAAAGTATAGGACGCCCGAAATGTACAAGGCGGCGTTTATACAGCACGGCGGAAAGATTGAAAAGCAGCTTAACGAGCTTTTGAGAGAAGATTCGGGAGTTTTTGACACTATCATGTGTACCATGACTCACCGCGATTTGAAGAAAATGGGATTGTATGAGCAGTCCGAAAAGGAAAGACCCATTGATATTTTCTTGAAAAACCGAAGATATTTCGGCTGCCTTTTAAATGTGTATAATTACCCTAAAAAGCTATGGTTCGAGCTGGTTAAGGCGAATGGCATAAAAGAGCGAGGGAAAGACGATTGGCGTGAAGTCTTTGATTTGACGAGCGAGCTTTTTTTGAAGAAAATTAAGCCGAAAGACCTTGATTTCATAGAAGAACACGCGGGAGTGGACGGGCTTAAATTCCTTATGAACAGTGAAAGCGCGTTAAAAAAGAATACATACGCGGCGTTGAACGAGCGTTTAGGTGAATTGTCCGAGCCCGAGCGGAAGGCGACTGACGGGAAAGTGGCGAAAGAACCGCCCGAAGAGGAAAAAGCAATAGATGCAAGGCAATCGTTAAAAAATAAGCGGTTAAAGCTACAGGAACCTCGTGAGGCTGAGAAAGAGGCTAAAAAAGAGGTTGTCCCGGCGAAACAAATTATAGCGGAGGGTGATATAGGGGATACATCGATTAAGCTCCATTTTGTCCCGGAGCTGCTGGAGGAAAATACAACTTATTATGCCGCCGTTGTGATGAAATTTTTTGACGCGGACCCGGAGGGGCATGACGGAATGCGGGAATTCAAAGGTGATATGACTATAAGCAAGACGCATAAAGGCAAGGATTTGTATGCGGATATGGATTACGAATTAATAATACGCGGCTACGATAAGGATAATAATCTTGTGGATAACCAGCGTTTTGACCTGCACACGCAGTTGTCGCGCGATATGAATAGAGGGGAATTCGGCGCGCCGATTCCGGCGACCTCGCGTTAAAAATTAACGAACGATGTTCACATTTCCGTTGTGACGTAAAGAGATAAAGCTGCTGCTTAAGAGAGTTTCCGCATAAATAATAAAATTATACAAGACCCTGCAATGTTGGAGAATCAGTTCTTCACTTTGTGGGTTTTTTTGTCATATAATTATACAAAGGAGTGATTTACAAATGCACAAACAGTATATGCCGACGGCGCCTCAGCTTGCTAACAGTTATGTGCCATACCAGCAATGGGAGACGCCTTACGGACCTGCTAAAGGGCTCAAGCGGGGAACAATTTTCCCGTCGCTTGACTTACCCTACGAGGGCAACGGCGCCACAAAGGCGGGTGGCGTATTATGATAGTTAGCCGAACAGCGTTGCAAAATGAGCTTAGAGAACTCGAATTTACGTTGAAAGACTTGAATTTATATTTAGATACGCATCCTACCGACTTGTCCGCGCTCACGGAGTACAACACCACGAGCAACAAGCGCGATGTCGCAAAAACGCACTATGAGAAGCTTTACGGACTTATGGAGATAGGGAGCAATGAAGAGCAGCCGCGATGGGACTGGATTTCCACCGCTTGGCCTTGGGAAGAAAGGGCAAATGAGGTTGACACAGGCAGCAGTGAGACGTGCCGAATAGGCGCGGCGGACGGACGCACGGCGGGGGAGGTCGGCGACATGGCGGGCAAGGGGATATATGCCGAAGCCGTACTTGAGGGGGTAGAACTTTAAGTGTGGAATTATGAAAAAATGCTGCAATATCCCATCAAGATAAAAAACGCCAACCCTAAGCTCGCTAAATTTATATTGACGCAGTATGGCGGTCCCAACGGGGAATTGGGCGCGTCCCTGCGCTATTTGAGCCAGCGATATACAATGCCATTTGACGAGGCGAAAGGCGTGCTAAGCGACATTGGCACGGAAGAGCTGGGGCATCTGGAAATGGTTGGGACGATTGTCCACCAGCTTACACGAAATTTGACGCCGGAGGAAGTAAAGAGGCAAGGCTTCGGTGAATATTACGTCGACCACGGGCTTGGAATATATCCGCAAGATGCGGGCGGAACTCCATGGTCTGCCGCGTCAATGGCGTCGTCGGGTGATGTCATTGCCGATTTGCAGGAAGATTTGGCGGCGGAGCAAAAAGCGCGGGCGGTGTATGACAATATATTGAGATTGGCAGACGACCCCGATGTACGCGAGCCTATAAAATTTTTACGGGAAAGAGAAGTCGTGCATTTCCAGCGATTCGGCGAGGTTTTGCGGAAGGCGCAGGACATGCAAGGCAAACGTAAATTTTTTTAGGAGCTGATATTAACGATACCAAAACGTCGCAATAGACGTCGCTGTGTTCGTTTGTGCGCTGAAAAACGCGCGCAAACTCCTACGCTTCGTCATTGCTCCTTCTCCGCAAAAAGGCACGGCGAGTCGCTCGGCTTCGCTTGTAAACGCGCTATGCTTTCGCTTTGTCGCCTACCACCTTTTTGCGGTTGAAAACCACCTTCACGATGGGATGTTAGCTAAAACCTAATTCAGGATAATTTGTATACAGTTTGACGGACTCACCTTAGATGTGAGTTCGTCTTTGGGATGTGGGGAATTTCACGGAGACACGATAATTTTGCTTGCGTTTCCGAGGAATTTATGATATAATGAACTCATGGATGTTTGTAGCTTTACGTTTCAAACAGAGGGGAGAGCGGTTGCAGATGAAGAGGGTTTTTTCAGGGTTTTTAGGTTTAATCATATTTGCCGGCGCGGCGCTGACGGCGGGGAGCATGTCGGTAGCTGAGGCGGCATATAATTTCGTTGCTCCGTCGCCGATTGCCAACCCCGTCACCGTGAGCGACAAGTTTTATAATTTTGCCATGAGCGATTTCGCGGCGTCGACCGATTCCGTTGTAAATCAGGCTGTTGGCAGCAGCCTTTATCTTGTCGATGACGCGTTTTGGGAGTATAACGCTTATAATTCGCACACCGTGGCGTTTTCCACGTCTTTATCCACGCTTTCCGTTGTCGAATACGGGCTGACCACCGGCTACGGGCAGTTCACCCCCCAAACAAATATGTATTACTATAATCATGTGCAGTATATAACGGGGCTTTCGGAAAACACGACGTACCACTATCGCATACATGCAAAAACTCAGGACGGCGCTAGCCTGACGTCCGACGATTACACGTTTACAACCCGCTCCATGACCGCCGACAACGTGATACGCATCCCCGACGACTTGCAGGGGGCGCATTATATCGAGGAAAACGGCACACAGCGGGTGGGTCCGCCTTATTACCTCACGCAGGGCGGGCGAAAGTACGTCCTCACGCAAAATTTAACGGTGCCCAACGGCGCGCTTGTAATAAAGGCGCACGACGTCACGATTGATTTAAACGGCTTTACGATTTCCTACGACAATGCTCTGCCCGAGGTCGCTCAAAGCTTTACGTACAATGAACGCGCAACGTACGGGATAAGGGTCGGGCTGTGGAACTACAACAATGCCAATATTTACGGCGGCAAAATCGTCCAGGGCAGCAATAACGGCGCGGGCGAATATGGGATGGGGTATAATCCGATTTCGCTGAATCACGATGGCGGGCAAATCGAGGGTGAAATCGCGGGCGTAAGCGTGGAGTGGGGCGGCGATGACATAAATGGCATAAACTCAGGGCACGCGCATGTGCACCACAATGTTCTGTACGACAAGGGGACGGTGATATCAGACCGCCACTTGGGAATAAAGGCAATAGTGTCGGGCACGTCTGTCGATGAGCCTGTAAGGCTGGAGTATAATTCCGTGCGTCGTTTTCGGCATGTAGGCGTGCGTGGGAATTTTAGCGTCGTGCGAGGTAACGAGATGTACTCGGACAGCTATGATACCAATTCCTTCACGTTTGCGGGCTCGGACGGTCAAGTTATCTATGAGAATAAAATTTTTGGGCTGGGGTACCTCCCGATAGGCATCGGCTGGGCGAATGATTTGGAGGCTTACGACAACCTTATCTACATCCACGGCACGGCGCTGGGCGAGCAGCGGAGCCTTGAATACGGGCGCGAATCGTCCATTGCGGGCATCAGATACACGATTTACGGCGAGGGTCAGGAAGTTGAAAACATGAATTTCCACGATAATGTGGTGGTTCTCAAGGCGTACAGCGAATGCACGGGAGCGAGCGGACTCTGGCTTTCGAGCGATCCCCGCAGCCCGGGCATACAATTCAACGACAATATTGTCAAGGTGATAACTTTGGACCCCGACATGGCAAGCGATGTTTCTCGCGCTTATACTTGTGTGAGCTTCGGCGGGAACCGTCCTGCTTGGGGGACTGTTATCGACCCGCTTAACCCCACTATTTTCCGCCGAAATACGTTTATAACCAACGAAGTGGCGGTAATGTTCGGCACAAGCTACGGGGGTGGTGGAGCGGGCTGGTTCTACGACACAAAAATTGTGAAACACAGCCAATATAGCGATAATTTCATGCCCGTCCGCATGGGCTGGTGGTATTTTAACACGATGAACCATCGAATGATTGACACCGTCGCGGAAAATTTTGTTTTCGACCCGGACGCTCAGCCGCTTTTCTTCGGCAGGAGCACTTACGCGTTTGAAGAGGACGGCGAGCATCATATTATTGAGGAGATACGTTACGGCACGAGCCTGAATGCGCAATTTGTCGACCAATACGGCGCGCCCGTTAGTGATGCGAATATTATCGCGGATATTGCCACGGATTACCGCGACGAGAAGATTCTAACCGACGGCGGCGGCAACGCGGAATTTGATGTGTTAAAGGTTCGGCACATGAAGGTGTATGACGAGACCGCCTCCGACAGGGATTACCAAAACGACGTTATAAGGCGGACGTACAGCGAGAGCTACACGTTCAGGCTCGCGGGGTACGAGGACAGGACTATA
>JAISFC010000061.1 GCA_031263785.1 Clostridiales bacterium
ATAACTCCCCACACTTATAATAATACCACTTTGCAACCCCATAGTCAACACCAAAATCAGGTTGTTATGTTAAGATTGTGTAAAGACGACATAAAAAAAGCGCTCAAATTATAAATTAAGCGCAGTTTTATGCCTTTTATAGATATATTTTCACCAAAAATACAATTGTGCCCGTGAAAACCACGGACACAATTGAAATACCATGAAAAAACGTTACATACTTAATATAACACAAATATATAAGTTTGTCAAGAAAAATTTTTAGGAAAAAGTGTTCGACCGGAAAACTATAAACAATTCAGCAGAAAAAGGGACTTTCATTTTTGCCATATTGCCATAATGCCGCCTGAAACATTGTTTCGCTTCAACAAATTTCCGAAATTAGCTCAAATGCTTTCTCGGTAGTCTGCGCGCGTATGTCTTCCCTCGAGCCTACGAAGTTCATCTCTCGGCAGATATGCTCATGCGTCGTACAAATGGAAATGTACACCAATCCTATCGGCTTTTCGACGCTTCCACCACCGGGACCCGCAATGCCCGTCACGCCCACGCCGATGTCCGCACGCGCCTTTTCTCTTATGGCACGTGACATCTCCATCGCAGTCTGACGGCTAACCGCTCCGTATTTCTCAATCGTAGAGCTACTTACTCCCAACAATTCAATCTTGCTTTGATTGGAATAAGTCACCACGCCTAAGCCTAAGCATTGCGACGCCCCCTCAACCGCGGTGATAAGCTGCGCAATCATCCCACCCGTGCAGCTTTCAGCCGTTGCGATTGTTAGCCCGCTGTTAATCAGCTTTTCCACTACTTTCTTATACATAGCGTCTCCACTTCCTTCATCGCGGCATCAATCAGCGCTTCCGTTTCCAATCTGGCTTGCGAGTGCTGTATTTTCTCCAATTTGGGCTTTGTGTTCGGGTGTTTGGGCGAGAAAACCGTGCAGCAGTCCTCGTACGGCAGTATTGACGTGTCAAACGTCCCTATTTTGCGGGCTATGGCGATTATTTCACTCTTGTCCATGCCTATTAGCGGGCGAAAAATCGGCAACTCCGTGACACAGTCCGTCACCTTTATCGACTGTATGGTCTGCGACGCCACCTGCGCCAAAGATTCCCCCGTTATCAGCGCATCTATGCCGTTTTTTTGGGCAATGCGGTCGGCGATTTGCACCATGAACCGCCGCATGATTATCGTCGACTGCTCCAACGGGCACTTTTGGTTAATCTGCAGCTGGATTTCCGTAAACGGGACCATGTGCAACTGGACTTCTCCGCAGTATTCAGACAAAATCCGCGCCAGTTCCACCACTTTTTCCTTGGCGCGCAGACCGGTGTAAGGATAGCTGAAAAAGTGAACCGCATGCAGAACCACTCCGCGTTTTGCCATCATGTATCCCGCGACGGGGCTGTCAATTCCTCCGCTCAGCAACAGAGCTGCCTTCCCGCCCGTGCCCGTTGGCAGCCCACCCGTGCCTGCTATCTTTTCCGTGTAGATATAGGCTTTTTCTTCACGAATTTCAACCATAACGACATGCTCCGGGTTGTTCACATCCACGCTCAACGCGGGTAGCTCGTCATCGAGAAATCCCCCTACTTCACCGCAAATTTGAGGCGACGCAAGGGGAAAAGACTTATCCGAACGTCTCGCCTCCACCTTGAAGCTGCCCACTAAATTTGCGCATACATCTTTTGCGGTTGCTTTAATTGCTTCGATGTTTTTTTCCGCTTCATGAGCCACAATCACGTACACCACGCCGAAAATTTTGCTTATTTTTTTTGCCGCTTCCTCCACATTGTCCGAACTTCCGTCCATCGGACGAACGTATATCACCGCTTGCATACGCGTTATTTCCATCGCATCGCCACACACTCTGCGGATATTTTCAACTAATTTTGCCTCAAACAGCGGTCGGTTTAACCCTTTTAAAATAATTTCCCCATACTTTACAAGAATTATCACCTTTTTATCCTCCTCAAGCTTTTAACCTCTTCGGCTATTTTCTGCGCGGCGGTTTCAACTTCTTCTTTAGTATTTTGCGGTGAAAAGCTTATGCGTATGTTCCCCTTTATCAATTCCCGCGGAACACCCATAGCCAGAAGCGTTTCGCTGATTTGCGGCTTATTGGACGAACACGCGGACCCGCTTGAAATATAAATTTTGTGCCGCTCCAAGCTATGAAGCAAGACCTCCGCCATTACGTTTTTCACGGATATGCTCAATATATACGGCGACCCGTCAGCCGGGCTTGTTATCACCAAATCGTCCACCGACTCAAGCAGCCTGCGCCGCATATAATCGTTCAAGGTCCGAACGTAGTCATAATTTTCGCCTATTTTGCCGCCCATCTCTGACGCCGCCACCCCAAACCCCGCTATTGCAGGCGTATTTTCCGTCCCCGAGCGCACTCCTTGCTCTTGTCCTCCGCCATGAAAAAGCGGATTAATTCGTACATTTTTTTTCACATACAACGCTCCCGCGCCCTTTATTCCGCCAATTTTATGAGCGCCGATACTTATCAAATCCGCATGTATTCCCGCGCTGCCGCCATTTTGAGACGGAATCTTGCAAAATCCCTGAACCGCATCAACATGCAGAATTGCGTTACTTCCCGACCTTTTGATGATATCCGCCACTTCATTAACGGGCTGAATCGCCCCCGTTTCGTTATTCACGTGCATAACACTTACTAAAGCAATATCGCCGCTCATCAAAGACTCAAAATGCGAGATGTCTACGGTTCCGTCAGCGCGTATATTAATAAACTCAACTTCACAACCGCTTTTCTTTATCGGCTCCAACACGGATTTATGCTCGAGATGCGACGTTATTATCTTGCCTTTATTACGCATAGCGCTTATGGCTCCCAAAACCGCTATATTGTTGGATTCCGTGCCGCCGCTCGTGAAGAAAACCCCGCCGGCTTCCACCCCTAAATTCTCCGCAATAATCCCGCGCGCCGTCTCCACTTCCTTACCCGCCCGCATTCCAAAATCATGAAGAGATGAGGGGTTTGCGTACTCATCTAACATCATTTGATTCACTTTGTCCACCACCCGCGGCAACGGTTTGGTCGTCGCCGCATTATCAAGGTATATTCTCATAGTAAAACCCTCTTCAAATATGATGCATTAATATCGTTATCAACACCGGCAGCTGTAGCAGAATTACGCCCGTTGAAAGGTAAAAATTAAACGTACGCTCCTTGATGTCAATATTTACGCTCTTATTGTTCAGCAGGTACATTATAAGCAGGATAATCGGCATGAAATAGCGCCCCTGTATGCCTTCAATAATCGGGCTCCCTACCCTATTGTACTGCAGGTATATGCTTGCAAAAATAAGCAGGGTTACCATCAGAACTACCGCCAGCATCACCAATTTACGCTTTCTGCAAAAGTATATTTTGTACTTATTGTCCGCCACCGCAATAAATAATAACGCAAACATATACAGCAGTATAATCCACATATGCACAGGAATATCGAACCACCCCAGCGACCCTCCGAAGAAGCTCTGCACGTAGAAATTTAAATATTGCGAAATAGTAGACGCCAATATGCTTAAAAAGAGGAACGAGTTATTGAGCATTCCGCTTATTTGCATAGACGCGTTGACGCCCGGGACAACGTTATTCACCAAAAATTTCGCGGCTACTCCTAACCACGCTAAATTAACAATAAGCGATATCGCCACGATTGCGCCCATAACTTTAAAATAGCGACGTTTGCCGCCCAATTTATGAAACGGCACCACAAAACAGGTGAGGCACAGGGGCATATAGACTATTTTACTGAGCGAAATGCCTACGCACAGCATGAGCAAAAAGATTATTTGCACGCGGGATATGACCCTCTCTTTGCCAAACGCGAGGTAGAGTACATACGAGACATACAGGAACGACAACGCGTTGGTTATCAAGTCCGACGACAGCGTGGAAACCGTGTAAAGCGTCATCGGCATGAGCGCGAGCAAAAATATCATTCGTCTGCCAAAGTAGAGGATTTGCAGGGCTAAGGTCATGAGCGCCGCCCACACTAACAAATTAAAAAATCTCCCGAAGTAAGCCATATACATAGGTCCCAATTTAAAGGTCCGCGCAAGCCAGATTCCAAACGCTTGCGGATAATACACAACCGGCGAGTAAAGCGCGGAATTAGGGAAATTAATAAAGCGTACTTTTTCAGGTTCCAGCGGATTATCAAGCGCTTTAGCGGTGTCGGTATATTTAATGTCCGTAACATCGGGCAGGGCAATTTCCTGAAGGCTCGCAGGGAGTAATCGCCCTCCAACACCGTTTGAAAAATCCGATATTGAATGACCGAGCGAAATTTCGTAGGCACGGTAAAAATGCAGTGTTTCATCCTGCCCCCTGAACATGGGCGTAGTAAACATAAATACCAAACCCAAAATCATGGCGGTCGGGAAAAATAATTTTGCGAGGTTGTCCCGTCTTTTCCAAGCAAGAAAGAGTAAAATTACAGTCGCTATGATATAAATCATAACACCGCGGTTGAAAACTCTGTCCGCGTCCTGTTTGGTAAAAAGCTGCTGAAATGCCAGCACACCCGTCACTTTCTTTCCGTCAACAATGAGCTCCCCTTCTTTATACTCATCTTCATCCGACGAATACATTGGCGCAACCAATTTTTGCGGGTCCACACCCCTGTATCTAAGCGTAAAAATGTATTTCGTCCCTTTGGAGTTCTCAAACGGCGAAAAATTGAAGTAGTGGTATTGATTGCTCTTGATTTTAAAAGCTGTAGTTGTCCACTCAATAAAATTCTGATGATAGCCGTCCTGACGTATCCCAAGGCTCACCTCGGAGTCTACCGACGAGCCAAAAGTGTTGAACTTAATCCCAATTCCGCTAAAATTATTATTATGTACAACAAAAGATTGCTCAATAACCGTGTCATCCTTGATGTCATCGTAGGTTTCACTTGCCGCAAAGTCGGGCGTAGCTTCAAGATTCTTACGCGAGTTCGTGTAAATATTATTATATACCATAACAACAACGAATATATAAATGCATGTAATTGCAAAAAACAGGAGTCCTTTAAGCACTTTTTTGTTAGACAAAGCAATCAAAATTTTTCCTCCATTCAATCTCCCCCTACTATTTTAAACCAACTTTCGCAAAAACGCAAGAGTTTTTTTATAAATTTCAAATCTTTTTTAATTTCCGCTTTTGCATACCGTACGCTGTATAAAATCATGCGCCTTTTTCTAATTGCCTATTGACCTTTTGCGTTTAATATGATAAAATGCAAGCATCGTAAGGAAGGAGTGTCTGATAATTCGTACACTTATAATCAACGGTTCGCCGCGCAAAAACGGCGACACTGCGTTTTTCATTTCGCTTTTGAAATCGCTTTTACACGGGGAGATAATTGATGTCGACACATTTCACGCTAAAATATCGCCTTGTATAGATTGCAGAGCCTGCCGTAAAACCGGAGTATGCGTCCTGGACGACGATATGCGGCTTATTTTCGACGATTATGACAACATAGTCATTGCGTCTCCCGTACATATGGGTACTCTGCCTGCGCCTATGATGAGTATATTAAGCCGATTTCAAGCACAGTATATTAGTCAGAGGTTTCTGAACCGTGTTTACAAACCGCGCAAGAAAAACGGTATTTTAATTCTTTGCGGCGGAGGTGATGGCGCGCCCATAGAAGCGATTCGCCTTGCCGGCTTGATATTTAAAAACTTAAACGCATTAAATTGGGGGAAAAACATCATCACATCTTTGGAAACCGATACTATTCCCGCAAAAGACGATAAACGAGCGATAAACCTTATCAAAAATCTGTCAATTATCACCGGAAAGGATTGCATATTATGAATATATTAATGCTTGGCGACGTTGTAAGCGCCCCGGGCGTGAACTTTATCACCGCCAATCTGCCTCGTATTCGGCGTCAATATTCCGTGGACTTTTGCGTAGTAAACGCCGAAAACTCCGCGGGTAACGGCATCACCTTAAATATAGCCCGCAAGCTTGTGAACGCTGGAGCGGACGTACTCACTATGGGGAACCACACCTTCAGGCGCATTGCCGATTTTTCCGAAGTGGTAAGCAACAATATCCCCATAATTCGCCCCGCTAATTATCCCCCGGGCACCATGGGATTCGGGCATATTATAGTTGAATGCGGCAATATATCAATAGCCGTCATCAACCTTGTCGGGCGGCTTTTCCTTGAGCCGATAGATTGCCCTTATCGTTCGGCGGATAGCGCAATAAAGGACATTTCTAATCGCGCTCAAATAATTTTAGTTGATTTCCACGCGGAAGCAACGGGCGAAAAAGTCGCGATGGGGTGGCACCTGGACGGGCGCGTCTCCGCTGTGGTCGGCACCCATACTCACGTGCAGACGGCGGATGAGCGAATTTTCCCTAACGGCACGGGATATATCAGTGATTTGGGCATGGTAGGCGCTACTGATTCCGTCTTAGGCGTGGATAAGGAAATCGCTCTAGACCGCATAATACGGCGGGTTGCGGAAAAGAATCAACCGGGAATCGGTCCTGTCGAGATGTGCGGCGTACTGCTTGACATCGACGCCAACACGGGGAAATGCTTAGACATAAAACGCGTCAGGGAATGTGATTAAAATAGCTCTTTATTTTTAAGGAGGCAATTCCGTTGCTTAAAAATTATATTAAATACATCTCTATATCGCTTCTTTTATCACTCTTTATGTTTGGGTGTAAAGCTTCTGACCCTGCCGGTAAAATTCAATCTGAAAGCGGCAACGTCCTTCAGCTTTTTTCTTACGCTCCGGATTCTCTCAATCCTATAACCACCAAAAATAACGTCAACCGCGAAATGCTCAATCTCATATACGAGCCTCTAATTTGGTGCGATAATTCTCTAAACCCTATACCTATTTTGGCAACCGATTGGAGCTGCGCCAACGAGGGTATGACTTGGTATATAACCATTCGCGAAAATGTGCTGATGCACGATGGGAACCCTCTTACAACCGCAGACGTAATATACTCATTAAATTCCGCAAGAAGCAGCGATATATATTCTAAAAACCTCACCGATGTGCAAGCGGTAAGCGCGAGCGGAAATGTGATAATAATCGATTTAAAATCACCACAGCCAAGCTTTATCAATCTCTTAGAAATTCCCATAGTTCGCAACAGTAGCAACCCCATCGGCACCGGCTGCTATACCTACGCAGGTCAAATAACTAATAAAATCATAAGTCTAACCGCTTTTCCCGATTGGTGGAACTCGGACAAACCTCACATAAAGAACATTGAGGTCAAACTATTGCCGGACGCTAATACTTCTTTCTTCGCATACGACGCGGGGGAAATTGACGTTGTCTTCGCCGACGTCACGGATTTAGGCAAATACACCTCGGGACGCAACAGTACAATAGCGACAGTTTCAACCAATAATTATAATTTTCTTATGCTGAACAATACGCGCTTAAACAACATAGATTTCCGCAAAGCCATCTCGTATGCCATAAATAAAGAAAAAATCGCTTCGGACATTTTCGGTTCGCGAGTTACACCGACTAACACATTCCTCAATCCTAATTGGACTATTTACTCCGGCGAATTAGACGGATATGATTATAATCCAAAAGCCTCCCGCGATATTCTGGAGGCTTACAAAGGCAGCCGTTCTTTAGAAATAATCGTCAATTCGGAAAATGAATCCAGGGTAAACACCGCAACATTTATATCCGAAAATCTTAAAGAAGTTGGGATTGACGCGCGCATCCGCAAATTAAGCTGGGACAGTTTTGCAGCCGCCGTAAACTCTCAACAATACGACGCTTTTTTAGGTGAAATAAGCCTCATCAATAACGCAAATTGCACATACCTCTTTGGGAAAACGAATCAAAATTACGCAAACTATTCCAGCACGGATATGGAAACTGCAATTTCAAGCTGGTACTCACAATCCACCTACGCAGGTATGCAAGGCGGTTACCATTACATGCAAGAACAATATCTTAAAGATTTGCCGTTTATCAGCCTATATTTTGAGTTGCGCGCCGTGTTGTATTCCGACAAAATAATTTGTACTAAAGGATTTACCCCTATCCCAAATAATACATATTACGGCATCAACTATTGGCAAAAAGTTTAAGAACCTCTTCCATCTTCATGGCTCCTAAATCGCCTTCACTGCGTTCACGCACGGCAACCGTTCCATTCTCAATCTCACTATCGCCAACAATCAACATAAACGGTACTTTCATTTTCTGAGCCTCACGGATTTTATACCCGATTTTTTCGTTGCGCGCATCTATTTCAACGCGTAATCCCTCATTTTTTAATTTAGCCGCAATCCCGTTGACATATTCTTGATGTCTGTCGGCAATAGGTAAAATTTGCGCCTGCACGGGAGCCAGCCAAAACGGAAACGCTCCGGCATGTTTTTCAATCAGCATCGCAAGGGTACGCTCATAGCAGCCTAATGAAGAACGATGAATTATATACGGACTTTTCTTTTGATTGTCGCTATCCACATAAGTCATTCCAAACCGCTCAGCAAGCGCTAAATCCACCTGTACGGTTATAATAGTATCTTCTTTCCCGTGTACGTTTTTCAATTGAAGGTCCAATTTGGGACCATAAAAAGCCGCCTCCCCGTCCGCTTCTACATACTCAATGCCCGCCTTGTCAATTATACGCCGCAAAATATCTTGAGACTTCTCCCATCCTTCTTCCGTGCCTACATATTTCTCCTTGTTTTCCGGGTCCCACTTCGACAATCTATAAGTAATATCATTGGCAATATCCAGCTTATTCATGATGAAATTGATAAGGTCAATAACCTCCAGAACTTCATCCTCTAATTGCTCCGGCGTACAAATAATATGCCCTTCGGCAAGCGTGAACTGACGAATACGAATTAACCCATGCATCTCTCCGGACGCCTCGTTGCGAAAAAGCGTGGACGTCTCGTTATAACGTATCGGCAAATCCTTATAACTATGCAAATTAGCATTGTATATTTGATATTGAAACGGGCATGTCATAGGGCGCAAAGCCAGCACTTCCTCGTCAGAATCCTCATCCCCGATTACAAACATCCCATCTTTATAGTGCTGCCAATGTCCCGAAATTTTATACAAATCACTCTTAGCCATATACGGCGTTTTCGTCAAAACATAGCCGCGCTTTTCCTCTTCGTCCTCCACAAATCTCTGCATGATTTGCAGTATTTTCGCGCCCCGCGGCATAATCAGCGGCAACCCCTGACCCACAAGCTCAGACGTAGTAAATATACCAAGCTCACGCCCTAATTTGTTGTGGTCACGCAACTTTGCCTGCTCCAGCGCTTCCATATGCCGGTCTAATTGCTCCCTGGTTTCAAACGCTACTCCATAAATTCTTTGCAACATCTTGTTTTTCTCATTACCACGCCAATACGCGCCTGTAATGCTCAAAAGCTTTACAGCCTTAATGCTACCGGTCGACTCTAAATGCGGTCCTGCGCAAAGGTCCGTAAAATCCCCCTGTTTATAAAAAGAAATCACCTCATCAAGGGGCAAATCATTTATCAGTTCCACCTTATAAGGTTGATTTTTCATCAGGCTTAGAGCTTCATCGCGCGGGAGCTCAAAACGTTCTATCGGGAGGTTTTCTTGCACTATTTTTTTCATTTCCTTTTCAATTTTCCGCAAATCATCTGCTGTAAAGGTCTCGCCATTTACACCTAAATCGAAATCGTAATAAAACCCGCTATCAGTCGCAGGACCTATCGCAAACAGAGCATGCGGATACAAACGCAAAACCGCTTGAGCCATGATGTGCGACGCAGTGTGCCAAAAACGTTTCATATCTTCATTCCGCTCACTATTTTTCATCTTTTCAATCCTCCTTATGGATTAACGTCCTCATCGTTTTTTGGCTTTTCCGGCGGCTTTTCCGTTTTAGCTTCTTTAACAATCGCCTCATAGACATCGGATTCATCTATAACTGCACGTTTAGGGTCCGGTGCCTCAAAAAACATTTTTCTCACAAACATTATAAAACTGCAAAAGAACATTATAATTGTTAAATAAAGTCCGTTCTGCGGCACAGTCGAAAGTTGACCCGCTGTGTCATATTCAACAACTCTTTGTATTACCGCCATCTCCTTCTCGCTCAAGGTGAATAGATAATAAACTAACGACGCTAACCCTGCCGCGCTCGCAATCACCCAGACAATAAGCGATTCTTTATTATATACAAAGAATGCCGCTACAAAAACAACTATTGCGGAAATTAAAGAAAAAATCACTAAAGGTTCTGACGCATGATTCACCAATCTGTCAATGTAAAACACTTCTTTTCCAAAAATCAAATCATAACCCGAAAAAGTTACGATGTCCTTCGTCCCGCAAGAAATTACAAAAAACGGCAGTGAAAAGCCAATTAAAGCAACCGCCATAAAGATTTTGGTCATTCCTCTGCTTGAAAGAAAACTTTGAGGTGTTAGAATTTTTTTCTTTGCCACACAATCACTTCCTTATAATGAATATTTTAACATAAAAATTTTTATATTGCAATAGTTTTTTTTTTATGTTATAATGAATGTGTAAGGAAGTAGCAAATTTGTCGCTCACATTTATTTGAGCAACAGTGGTAATTTGTGTCTATTTTTGGAATTTTCATTAATAATATTTTTGATATGTTGATTTTATGGGGAGATTTGTATATGATAAAACGCATTTTTGTTGAAAAAAAAAGCGGAAACGATATTGAGTCCAAAGGGCTTTTACAAGATTTGCGTACAAACCTCGCAATAGGTAAATTGGAAAGCGTACGAATTTTAGTGCGCTATGACTGCGAGAATTTGACTGACGGAGAATTTGAATACGCAAAAAATGTTATTTTTTCCGAACCTCCAATTGATATTCTATATGAAGAAGAATTTCCTGAAGTACCGAATTCGCGTCACTTTTCCGTTGAATATCTATCGGGTCAATACGACCAGCGCGCCGATTTCGCCCAACAAGCCCTTCGGCTAATAAATCATGAATCAAAAGCCAGAGTTGCAACGGGCAAGGTCCTAATTTTCACCGGAGATATCTCTGATGCTGAACTTGAAAAAATTAAAAATTACTACATAAATCCTGTAGAATCGCGCGAAACCGATGACAAAACGCCCTCAACGTTGACGCAAGCTTTCCCCGAGCCCGAAGACGTTCCTGTAATTGAAGGCTTCGGTCCTGAGAATATTGCCGAATTAGGGCTTGCGATGGATAAAAACGATGCACAAATTATCGCGGATTACTTTAAATCCGAAGGACGCGCGCCCACTTTAACGGAAATTCGCGTCTTGGATACTTATTGGTCCGACCACTGCCGTCATACCACCTTTCTCACGACTCTTGAAAATGTGGATATTGAGCCTGAATATATGGCGGACGTCTATTCAGACTACCTTGCAAATAGACCGGTTGACAAATCTGTATGCCTGATGGACATTGCAACTGCCGCCGCTAAACGTCTTTCTGCCGAAGGCAAGCTGGCGGAGCTGGATGCTTCCGAAGAAATCAACGCTTGCTCCATAGAGGCAGACGTGGACGTTAGAGGAAGCACCGAAAAGTGGCTGATAATGTTTAAAAATGAAACTCATAACCACCCCACAGAGATAGAACCGTTCGGCGGCGCTGCCACTTGCCTCGGAGGCGCAATTCGCGACCCCCTATCCGGCAGGGCATATGTGTATCAAGCTATGCGCATCACGGGAAGCGGTGATCCCCGCACGGAAATAAGCAAAACTCTCCCGGGCAAGTTGCCTCAAAGGAAAATTACTACCACGGCGGCAAACGGATATAGCTCGTACGGGAACCAGATAGGGCTGGCGACAGGGCAGGTGGCGGAGATTTACGACGAGGGGTATGTCGCTAAACGCATGGAATTGGGCGCAGTTATCGCGGCGGCTCCTAAGCGAAACATAATCCGCCAAAAGCCTCGTGCGGGTGATGTGGTCATACTTCTCGGCGGGCGAACAGGGCGCGACGGTTGTGGAGGCGCTACAGGCTCATCGAAGGCTCATGACGGCAAATCCCTGACCACTTGCGGCGCTGAGGTGCAAAAGGGTAATGCCCCTCAGGAACGCGCTATTTCCCGCCTTTTTCGCAATCCTGAAGCCACGGCTCTCATCAAACGCTGCAACGACTTCGGCGCGGGCGGTGTGTGTGTCGCGGTTGGTGAGCTTGCTGACGGGTTGGTTATAAACCTAGATAGAATCCCCAAAAAGTACGAGGGGCTTAACGGAACCGAGCTTGCAATTTCCGAGTCACAGGAGCGTATGGCAGTAGTTACCAACGCCAAAGATGCAGAAAAATTCATTCTTTTAGCCGACAGCGAAAATCTGGAGGCAACTATTATTGCGGAAGTTGTTGCCGAGCCGCGGCTGATGAGGTATG
>JAISFC010000004.1 GCA_031263785.1 Clostridiales bacterium
TGTGTTATAATATCCATAGACAAAGCCCTCCGATATGTGTTTGTTTGGTTACTTACATCATATCATTTTTGAGGCGCTTTGTCTTCTTTTTTTGTTACCCTTCTATTGTATCATAACAATACGGGAAAAATTATTTTTAAAAAAATAAAAGCGCGACGCCCAAAGCGTGCTTGTGACGGCGCGAAAACACAATATTTCTTATATAATTATCTTATTTCAACACTGCCGCAATATTACCCTGAATTTTAGCGTATTTGCTCTTCATTGTGACCTTAGCGCCTGCGCCGATGTTGGAAAGTTGCGGGGTGAAAAAGCCGTAATCATTCACGTTCCCGCGGAGGGACAAGGTGAGGGTTGCGTCGAATCGTTTAGGTACCTCCGACAAAACGGTATGTCCGTCCAGCAGCTCGACTTCGCGCATTGCGGGACGCACATCAAGCGCAACGAGCGTACCCATATCGTCGGTGCGCGCCTTATCTTCCATGTTAAATTCCGCGCCGACGGACGCATATAACGCGTCGATAGACTGCTGGCGCACCCGTTGAATATCCACTTTATAGGTAAATTCAGAAGTTTTTGCGGTGGTGCGCTCAACGGTGCCGCCAAACCGCGCCCACACGCCCGCCCCCAATACAAAAACCAAAAGAATAATTATACCGTCAATCCAATTGAATTTTTTCATGCGACTCACCCTTTAGCTATCGTTATTCGTTATCTTCGGCTTTCGGAGCGGGTTGTTCATGCTCCGACGCGGGCTCTTGAGATACCGCGCGGTCCCGTTCGCGATTTTTGGAACGCATACTTTGGCGATTCTCCTGCAGCGTTTTAAGCGAGTTTTCCATCACTTGCTCCGCCTCGGAAAGCATGTCTTCGACGTACTGCGTCATCGCGTTTTTAATCTCACGCGTACGCTTGCGCGCGGTCATTTCCACGTTTTTCGCCGCCTCGTAGGAGCGTTTGGTAATTTCGTGCTCGTTAATCATAGACACAATTTTGGATTCGGCGCCCTTGACAATATGCGCCGCCTCTTTTTGCGCCTCCGCGAGAATGCGCTGACGCTCATCTTTGACCCATTTCGCTTGCTTCAGGTCGTCGGGAAGCTGAAGGCGAATTTCCTGTAGAATATCCAAAAGCTCGTCGCGGTCCAGCATACATTTCCCTGAAATCGGGATTTTGACACCGCGGTCAATTGCATCTTCCAGAGAATCTATCAAATCTAAAACTTCCATTCTTGTCAACTCCTCCTGTGGGGTTTTTGACTTATCTATGCCTTAAAAACGGAATCCGTAAAATTCACTTATTTATTTGCCGGCAAAACATTATCAAGATTACGGCAAAGACGGTTTCTGCACTTCCGAGCGGCTAATCGCGCATTTTTCGGCAATTACCCTCTCCAAGCATTCAGGCACCAGCCCTTTCAAGCTCCCGCCGTAGCGGGCCATTTCTTTGACGATGCCCGAGCTTAAAAATGAATATTCCTGCGCCGTCGGCATAAAAAAGGTGTCACATGCAGGCAGCATTTTTTTGTTTATTAAAGCCATTTGGCATTCGTACTCAAAGTCCGACACTGCGCGCAATCCCTTGATAATCGCGATAGCTTTGTTTTCCTGCACAAAATCGACCAGCAACCCCGAAAAAGACTTGATTTCCACATTCGGGAGCGCAACCGTCGTGTTCAACATTTGCACGCGCTCGCGGACGGTGAAGGTCGCTTTTTTCACGCTATTGTTCAGCACACCGACGACAAGAAGGTCGAAAATCCCTGCCGCGCGGCGGATAATATCAATGTGACCGTTCGTGACCGGGTCGAAACTTCCCGGGTAGATTGCTATTCTTTTCATATTCATACACCTCATATTTGCATACCGAATTTGCAAAGCGGAAGGTTAGCAGCCGTAAATGCGAACGACGACGGAACCATAACCGCGCTCAAATTCAAGCGTAAATCCCAACCGTTCGGCGGCAAAATTCTTATCGGCGGCTTTTTTGCTTTCACATACAATAACGCCGTGTTTTGCCAACATATTTTCACTTTTAATCAGCCGAACAGCCTCGTCGATAAAGTCGGACTCATATGGGGGGTCTAAAAAGATAATGTCGAAGCGAGGAGGAAGATTTTTGCCCTCAAGTTGCCGCTTAATCTGACGAAAATCCGTCCGAAAAACATGCGCGTCCGCCGCCAATCCCGTTTTATCAAGATTAGCGTTTATTGCCTCTATTGCCGCGGGGTCGCTGTCCGCAAACACCGCACACGCCGCACCGCGAGACAATGCCTCCAGCCCTAACGCGCCACTGCCCGCGAACAAATCCAAAACCGCCGCGCCCTCAACACGCATTTGGAGCGAGTTGAAAATTGCCTGTTTCACCTTATCCAGCGTCGGTCGGGTCATGTGCCGCAACTTATCGCGACGATTCTTGCCACGCGCAATTCCCGCGGGAGCAATCAGCCGCACTCCGCGTGCAGTTCCTGTAATTATCCGCATGCTTACATAATATCATAACTTTGGGAGTTTGTCAAGTGTGAACTGCGAGCGAATATGTAAAAATTTGAAAAAGTTAGGTATTTATGGAAGAAATTTTATTTAAAAAAGTTTTTTGAGCAAAAAATTAAACGTCATAAGCAGGACCGCCGATTTATTCTAACGGATTTTCGTAAACAATATTTTTTCGTTAAATTTTGTCAGCAGCTCCCGTGCGTCTGCCTTAATTTCGCCGGGGGCATGCGCGTTGGAATAAATAGCCTTTGCCAGCTGCTGGCACTCTTTTACACTGGAATCAAGCTTCATGTGCTTAAAAGCCTCCGCCGGTGTTTTCGCGTTGGCGGCGACGGCGCAAACAATCTGCGCGACCTTGTCCTGAGCTAAAGAAATTAGGACTCTTGGGGAAGTTTTTGAATTTTCGGCAACGGTCAACCGCACATCAGGGGCGATGTCGTAGGCGAGGACGCTTAAAGCGATGGATGGAGCATGTGCGCTACTTGCAACCGCGAGCCGAACGCTGACATCCGCGTCTTTAAGCAAAGAAACCCATTCCTCAAAAGGAGGATTGCAATGGATGGCAACTCCGCCGCGGACCATTGCGTCGGGGTCGCGAACCAGCATAGAAATTACGTCAGCGGGCATCGCTTTATTTTGGGTGACGGCAAACCGAACGCGCACATCGTTATCTTGCGCCAGCTTGCGCAAAAGGACGGGTTCACGGGCGAAAAGCGCGGCGTCTACTTTCTGCTGCACGAGCGGGGGAGCGCTGCTGTGATGAGCTGCCGCGTCCTTGACGGTTTTGGATTCGTCCGACTGCAGGCAGGCTAGTATATTAGGCGACACGGTAGGGTTTAGCGCAAGCGTCCGACGAACTATCGGTGATTCGTCGTTAGATAGAATTTGCTGAATATTCAGCGATAAATGCTTTTCACTCGCCAGATTGATGCGCGTTTCTACTTTCTTGTCCTGCGTCCGTTGCAATTGCGATAAAACAGATTTAAAATCCATAGAATATCCTCCCCGATATAGTTTTGCGAGCCGCTCCGGTGCATTTTTATAGCTTTATTTAGGCATTTGCATAATAACGTCTTTTATTATTTTGTTATCCGCAAGAAACGCCTGGACGCATTTTTCCGCTGATTCACGCAATTCCGCGGGGGCATTCTCGTTTTCCTGCAACGCCTTAGAAATAGCGTAAGATTCGTTGTATTTGATAAGCGACAGCACTTTCGCGGGAGTTTTGTTGTTTGTGGCGATACAAATGCGCACAATCTCATCGTGGTCACTTGCCAATATACGCATGGTTTCGGTAAAAAGATTTTGATTTCGAGCCAGCGTGCGGCGGACAAGTTTAATAATATCCTTAGCAAGCGTTACTTGAACATTCAGCGGTAAGCTCGGGTTTTCCGCCAATGCTCGGCGTACGCCGGAATAATCGTCGGTTGCAAGCTGCAAGAGAATATTCGCGGGCGTGTTCGGGTCTCTCGCCAACGAAATCCTTTTTTGCACCGCTGTATCATCTTTTGGCATACTAACCTTTGTTTCGGGTGTCTTTTGCGCCGCCGCCCGCTTGTTTTCGACGTTCTTTGAGTTGGACCCGCTTCCCCCGGCGGACATGCTCCTAACCGTGTTCCTTACAGACTGCACTTTACGCATCTTGAGTTCTTCGTTCCCCATATTATTTAACATTCCTCTCTTGAAATTGCAAAGATAAAAACTGCAAATTTTCCCTTGCGTATAGTATATCATACTTCATGGAGAATGTCAATACCATTTTTTTGGGTTAAAATATGAGTTAGCTCGAGATTTTCGGCGGAACTGTCTTGACAAAATAAGCTGAATGTGCTATAATATTATTAAGAGGGGGAGTGGTGCAAATGGCAGATACGGAATTCACTCAAAAAGACCTTGACGCGGTTGTAAAGCGAGTGCCGGGCGCGAAAATCCCGGACAAAATGGTTGGGTCGCTTATAACGGGCGCGGGGATGAATATCATGAACGCGTGGAACCCTGCGCGCTTGTTTGGCAAGCTTTTTACCAAGGCGGCGGACGATGCGCTCACCAGACCGTATGACAAAATCATGTCGGAGCATTTCAGCAAGCTTTACAATCCCATATATCACGACACGCTGGCGAACCAGTTTGACATCGCGCTGGGCAAAAAGGAAGGACGTAACAGAGTTGCGGGCTACGGAGCCGAGTATGACAGCCCTTATGAGCTTAAATGCCGCGAAAAGTACATCAAGTACATAAAAGAAATTGCGATGGCGGATTATGAGCATGGTATATGGGACGAAGGCGAGCCGGAATGGTGGAAAAGCGTCGCGCAAGGCGTCTACGGCGGTGAGTCGAAACAGTATTCTCTGCTGAGCAGCGGAGCGTATCGCGATATTATGACGAAGAAGCAGGCTATTGCAATCCAGAGTTTAAAGAATAGTTTGACTGTCCAGCTGGAAAAGAATTTTTCCAACCCGAGCATTAAGCAATATTTTGCGAATAAGCGCATGACAAAGCCTTTGAATTTCGAGGATTTCTCGCATTTGGCGGGGATGTATTGCCATGCCCATTGGTCTTCGATTATACAGGCTAACGGAACCGGCGCGGAATTCTTTGAAGTGCTTGCCGACTTCCGGACAGAGATAGAAGGGGCGAAGCTGTATAACCACAATAAGGACGTATATTTCGGGTTTGTCGATTATTACGCTCCCGGTAAAAGCAAGCTGGATAAGCAGGGGATTGACGATGTATATTACACCGCGATGAAAGGCGGCGTTGACAAAGCCGGCAATGTGTACAGCGGGAATCGTTTTGGCTGCGAAGATTTTGCCGATGAGAACAGGGCGTTGGTGGAGGAATGGGTAAGAGGTGCAAGAGCCAACCCTGCGTTTGATTTTCACACGGCGATAAACAGCAAGTATCTGGGTGAGGTTAATGTAAACGCCGCAAAAGGGACCGCTTCGTCCACGGCGTCGATTGTCGACAAATTAACTTATAATATTTTGACCATGAACGAGGGGCTGGCGTCAGGCGACACGTATGATAAGGTGTGCAAAGGTACGTCCAGGAGGGCGTTTTTCCAGCTTTCAAAGGTTAATGGTGAGATTGTCGATGAGATGTTTGACAAAGAGGCTGCCGAGATTAAGGCGAGAATGCTTCCCGGAGCGGAAGAGGCGAGGCTGCTTAAAGAGCTGGAGGACCAGCGGAAGAAAATTAAGCTGGATATAATGCACACAACGCAGAGGGTGTATTCGCCCGAGGCGCAGGAGGGTATGTATTTGGAGTCCGCGCGCGGGTACATGTCTAAATCCATGGGCGTGAAGGTGTGGGTGAACATCTACGGTCAGCCGGGACCGAAAAAGGACCCGATGGAGGCTGCGGCTACCGCGCTCAAGCAGTGGATGCTGGAAATAGCTCCGGACAAGACGTTCGGGCAGGAAACGAAGTATTACGCTACAAATTACGACTGGTGCAAAGCGCATGGCGTTGACGATAAAAGTATGTTGGGCGTCTTGAAGAAGGTGTCCGAGACGTACCATGACGTGGATTTGAGCAACAGCGTCGAATATTTGATTGAGCAGAACCGAAAGGGCATGGCGCTGGGCGGGTTCACGAAGATAATTAGGGAAAAGAGCGGCGAATTTATTCAGGGTGCAAACGCGATGGCGCGTGGTGTGATACCGGCGACGCCGACCAAGATTGCGGGGCACATTAAAAAAGGGAAGCACAAGTGATAAAGCATCGGCGAGATGCGGGAGTAAGCTGAAATTGTTAAATTCACGTAAGTATAGCTTATACGCTTAAAATTACCACGGCTACGGCAAAAGTGTGGCAGTGTGAGATTGAAACGGTAAGAGATTCAGAGTTAAAAGAGGCGTTTACGGCGTCTCTTTTTTTTGTATCGACGGCGGGATAATTCGCCGTTTGGGAGCATTCCGAAGCGGAGCGGGAATCAGGGTGAGGAGCAGTTGAGCCGCCCGCCGAATGTGTCGCGTTTGCCGTTCGGGAAATTTGCGGCTTGCCGTCGGATGTGTGGGTGATTTCGTAATCGAGCAGATGCCCGCCGCAAGCCTTAATCGCCGCCTCTTTCGCGGCAAAAAGCCCCGCGTAATTTTGGGGTTTGTTGTGGACGGTCAGCCATGCGCGCTCATCGGGTGTGTACACACGGCGGGCGAATCTTGAATTCTTCATAGCCCGCGCAACCCGCGAGATTTCGATTATATCGGTACCTAAGCCAATTACAGCCATAATTCCTCCTTGGAAATTTCTTGAGTCCAACATCCTTTGGGTATATTGTATTAGAAAAATCTTCAGTTGTCAACCCGAAATTTCGCGGAGCGTCATGGGGCGTTTGTTTATAATTAAGAAGGAACGGCGCAAATGAATGCGTCGTTCCCTTTTATATTGAGAAGGTAGAAAGGCTAATTCGTAACAGCGACAGGGAGGGCTTGAAGTTTAGTTTGCCCAACGTAGCGTAGGACGGTGGTGTAGTCAGCGGCATCGACGCCGAGGTACTCATTGATGTTGAAAATCGTGGTGACACCGTCGATGTCAGCGTTGCCAACCTGCCCTTTGATTGTGTTCAAATCCGCCGTCGATAGCGCGATTTTGTCCGCGTCCGCCAAGTAGTACGCGCCGGCGTATAAGTACGTATTATCGTTGATTTTAAGCGGGGTATCTTCGTCAATCGTCTCAACAGTTATGCCCGTGCCGTTGAGTTGAATGTCCGCCCACAAGTAGCTCTCCTGCCGCACCGTGCCCACCACGCTTCCGCCATAGTCACCGAACCGCGAGAATCGTAGCATAAATTTCGCCGCGCCGCTGCCGGGGTTGCTGTTTACGAGGTCGTCCGCCACCGTTTTCGGGATTTTCAGGGTGTAATTGTACAGCGGAGACGAAGGATTCCCGATGGTCGACGTCATGTTCATCACCTGCGTGTACGCCACGCTGCCCACCTGTTTCACGATTGTGCCGCCGGCTTCAATCTCGTACATCTCCACCCGAATCCCCGCGTCCATCTTGTCCAAATC
>JAISFC010000005.1 GCA_031263785.1 Clostridiales bacterium
GTTCTTTGTCGACCACGTGCCCGCGGTCAGCTGCGCCGTCAATACCTCGTTGTTTACCCCCGTTGTCACAAGAACCTTGTCCGTCGATAATGTCCCCAACGTTGTCGCCCCGTCGTAAACCTTCGAGAAGTTCGACAGGAAGTTCGCCGCCGTTCTCGCTCCCAACGTTGCTTTTGTTACATTACCCGTCGGCGACCCCAACGTCACGTTGTAGTTCGCTATTTTACCACCGTTCGAGCCGTCGCCCCATGTGATGCCTGCCGAAGTTATCGCCTTATTATCACCCACATTCGCATTTGCGAACGTCCCGCTGCTTATCGTCGCCTTCAGCGTTTCAGTTGAGTACAACGACCCTGCCGTAACCCCGGCTGACCCTACCTCGACTGCCGACGACGGATTCGGCAACCCCGTTGCCGACATGCTTCCATTATACGCCCTCGTGTACCCACTCGGCGATAATGTTACGTTCCTTTTTGCTACAGTTCCAGTCGCGTTAGAACTCACCGGACCCACCCAGTTTGAACCTGATGCAGGGCTGAATTCTACGTGAATCGTGGCGCCTATGTCATCACCGGTAAGGATATATGTTGTTCCCGTTGCTCCCGAAATACTTGTCGTACTACCACTTTTTGTACGTCTCCACTGTCTTGTTGACGTACCGGCCGGGTCTGCGGGAGCCGCCAATTGCTCGCCGTATTGCAGCGTACCCGTGATGTTTCCACCACCCGTCATGTCCTGAACTACGTGATATGTTGCAGTCGCTTCACTCGTCACACCCGTGTAACTTGTGCTGCCACTGTAATCTATCCTAAACTTCAGGTTCGCGCTTGATGCCCTGTCCGCCGCTGTCGGAGTGTACGTTGCGGAGTTTGCAGTCGTGGTCGCGAATGTTGTCCATGTCCCGCTCGTGCCTCCTCCGTCATTGCTCACTTGATATGCCCTAGTTTCCGCTGTACTCACGCCGGATGCCGTTACAGTATAGCCCACCCCGACTTTTGGCGTAGTACTCGGGAGAGAAGGAGTGTATGAGGCGTCAGTGGCGGACTTTTTGGAGACCGCGGACGTACTTGCCGCTTGCGTTACGCCTTCGTGAGTGCTTGCTGAATTATAGTCAATGCGAAAATACAGAACAGAACCTAAATCAGCTTCGGTAGGCGTGTATGTTACGGAGGTGGCGGTTGTTGTTGCAAGTTCTGCCCAATTTCCCGCGCCAACACGGAATTGATACACCTTTGTTTCGCCGCTCGCCGCCGGATTTGCCGTAATGGTTATGGGAATGTTGGGGTTCGGAGCGGTGGTGGATAGAACCGGTACACTGCCGTTTACGGTTGTTTTAGGAGGGGGGTTGGAGGTAAGTGCGTACGGGTCGTCCAGAGTGCCGGAGCCGCCGGAAGAATAGTAAGACGACAAAAATGCCGCCGATGACCCGGAGGATGTTGCATACACTTGTGACATCGAAACGCCTATAGTAGTCGAATTAGAAAACACTTGATATATCTTGTCATCTCTGAAGTAATATACTTGTTCCCGCGACCATTCGCTACCGTTTGAGCGCAATTGCGGATATGCGGTAAGACGATGTAGTGACAGAGCGAACGAATTTTGCGTCCAAGCCGGAATGTTGTATGTGTTATAATAAGTCGAATTTGTTGTATCTCTATTCCCGTAAGGTCCATAAGCCGTGTAGTGCGGCGCGCGGTCATAGTCCCAATCGCCTGCCATTAAAAATAAGCCGTTATAAAGTGATACTGCGTTGGTAGCCGTAGGTGAAAGTGTCGGTAAAGACGGCGAAGCAGGGCAAAGAGATAAAATCAATAAAGTTAATAGTAATTTTTTTAACATAAAGCCACTCCCTATTCTTATACTTTCTATTTCTTCAAAAACTATTCTTTTGTCAAGCTGCAAAATATTATTGGAAAAAATTTTCTTTTGCAAATCCTTTTCGGGTAGTCCATTCCTTTATATTATGTAACAAAAGAAGCCTAAAAAGTGAAATGTAATGGAAGTTTAACAAATTTGTAACGCTAACTTAATGTGCCCGTAACATGTTGTAATAGAAATGTAACATTTAAATTTCGCTCTATAATTGTCAAGAACGGGATTTGGGAAAGTGGGTGTGTTGAAAAAAGCTTGCAATAGTGTATAATATGTGATATAATGGAAATGAAAAATAAAAGAACCGTGTTTTTTGAAACGCGGGGGTTAAAGGAGATAGGTTTATGAAGTTTCCGTTATCGTGGATTCAAGATTTTACAGATATTAAGGGGATTGAGCCGAACGAGTTTGCTCATGCGATGACGATGAGCGGCACAAAGGTGGAAAGCGTCACGATGCGCAGCGACGGTATAAAAAACGTTGTTCTGGGGCGAATCACGGAGGTGAAGCCGCATCCCAACGCGGATAAATTGGTCATTTGCCATGTGGATGTCGGGCGTATTAAGCCTTTGCAAATTGTGACGGGGTCGCCGCGAATGGAAAAGGGGCAGCTTGTTCCCGTCGCGCTTGACGGCGCAACGTTGCCTAACGGGACAAAAATTAAGAAGGGAATGCTGCGCGAGGTCGAGTCGGAAGGCATGTTGTGCAGTGAGGAAGAGCTTTTTTTGGACGCGCCGCCTTCGGAGCACATAATGTTTCTCCCGCAGGAGTTGGCGGAGGAATTCCCGCTTGGGGCTGACATATGCGAGGTTTTGAAGCTGAACGATGCCGTAATAGAGGTGGAATTGACGGCAAACCGCCCTGATTGCCAATCGATTATAGGAATCAGCCGCGAGGTGGCGGCGACATTTCGGCGTGCATTCAGCCTAAATGAACCGCCGAAGTCGAAAAACAACGAAAAAATGCAGCTGGCTGTGAATATCGAGGCTCCGAACCGCTGCCCGAGGTATTCGGCGCGAATGGTCACGAACGCGCGCATTGAGCCGTCGCCCGCGTGGCTTGCCGACCGCCTTAAAAACAGCGGGATTCGGGCAATAAACGGGATTGTCGACATAACGAATTATGTGTGTTTGGAGTATGGTCAGCCGCTCCACGCGTTCGATTTTGACAAGCTGGCGAAAAACAAGGACGGGGAGACGGTTATTCGGGTTCGCGCGGCGGAAAAAGGCGAGGAAATGACGACGCTGGACGGGATTAAGCGCAAGCTTGCCGTGGATGATTTGGTGATTGCCGACGCCAAAAGCCCGCTTGCCATTGCGGGGATTATGGGCGGCGAGGGCAGCGGAATTGACGAAAATACCACCAATATAGTGTTCGAGAGTGCGAATTTTGAGGGGGCGGGGCTGCGCCGTACGTCGAGGCGTCTGGGTCTGCGCACCGAGGCGAGCGTGCGGTATGAAAAAGGCGTTGACGTAAACATCGCTGTCAGTGCGGTAAATCGTGCGTGTGAGCTGGTGAAGATGCTGAATTTGGGGACGGTGGTCGAAAACACGATTGATGAGGGTGCGCCGATGAAGCCGCTGGCGGAAGTGGATTTTGTCCCTGAGCGCATAAATGGGTTTCTGGGGGCGGATATCCCGCGCGAATTTATGGTTAGCGCGCTTGAGGGCGTGGGGATTAAATGCTCGGAGGGGCGCGCGAAAATCCCGCCGCACAGAGCGGATATTTCCGGTTACGAGGACCTCGCCGAGGAGATTGCGCGGTTTTATGGGTACGATAACATCCCCGCCGCGCCTTTGAGTGGAGTCATGAGCAATGGCGGGCTGACGGGCGCGCAGAAGTTTCGGCGGCGTGTGGCGGAGATAATTACGGCGATGGGGTATGATGAAATTCTCACATACACCTTCATAAATCCCGCTGAATATCACAAATTAAGGCTGGGAGATGCGCCGCCGCAGACGGTGACGATTCGCAACCCGCTGGGTGAGGAGCATTCGATTATGCGCACGCAGTCCATCGGGAGCATGATGACCGCGCTCCATAATAATTACCGCCTTTCCAACCCGAAGGCGTGGCTGTTCGAGATTGCGAAGGTGTTTTTGCCGCGGCAGGGCGAGGAACTGCCGTTGGAGAAGGAGATTTTGACGCTGGGGGCGTATGGCGACACGGATTTCTACCAATTAAAAGGTGTGTTGGAGGCGCTTCTGGATGAGCTGGGCGCATCGCCCTACGAGTTTAAGGAGTTGTCCGCCAACGCGAAAGGGGCAAATATGGCGGTTAATGACGTGTTCCATCCGTACCGCGCGGCGCAGCTGCTAATTCGCGGCAAGCGATGCGGGACGATAGGAGCCGTCCACCCCGAGGTTGCGGAAAATTACGAAATTAAGGGGGAGGTCTACGCGGCGGAGCTCGATTTTGATGCGTTATTTGCGGCGCATGTGCCGAATAAGCGTTTCAAGCCGATTGCCAAATTCCCCGCCGTGACGCGCGATATAGCATTGATTGTGAAAAAGGATGTTACTATAGGCGCCATTGACGCGGTTCTTCGGTCGGTAAAAAACCCGATTTTAGAGGGCTACAAGCTTTTTGACGTGTACAGCGGCGGGCAGGTCCCGGAGGATTCCAAAAGCGTGGCGTATTCGCTGACTTTCCGCTCGCAGGAGCGTACACTCGTGGACGCGGAGGTAAACGCGCTTATGGGGACGATAATCGCGGTCCTTGCCGATAAATTACACGCCGAGATACGGATGTAATATAAAGAATTAAAAAACGAAAATGCCGCGGAAAGCTAGTTACGCGGTATTTTTTTGCGGAAATTAAGATGGTGACATTTCGTCTTCTCCTGACCGCGGCTTTTTCTTTGAGGGTGACATCTCCCCGCCGTCATCGCCGCTTTCACAGACACACAATAAAGGATAAAGGCGTATAATGAAATAAATCAATCAATTAAAAGGAGTGTAACAATGGGAGATTATGGTTGCTGTCACCATCGCGGAAATGAATGGGTGTGGATTATCATTGCAATAATCGTTATTTCATGCCTATCGGGTGATGGTTTGGGCGGATTATTTGGCGGAGGCTGCGGTTCTTGCGACGATTTCGATAGATGCTAATCCAGCATTTAATCATACATGTGGGTACGTTTGAAAATTGCGTTAAAGCTTCCTTATAATGCGGCAAGGAAAATGAAAAGAACGGGGCGAGAGTAGCTCCGTTCTTTTATATAATAAGAAGGTAGAAAGGCTAATTCGTAACCGCGACGGGTAACGCTTGAAGTTTAGTTTGCCCAACGTAGCGTAGGACGGTGGTGTAGTCAGCCGCGTCAACGCCCAAATACTCATTGATGTTGAAAATCGTGGTGACTCCGTCGATGTCAGCGTTGCCAACCTGTCCTTTGATTGTGTTCAAATCCGCCGTCGATAGCGCGATTTTGTCTGCGTCCGCCAAGTAGTACGCGCCCGCGTATAGGTACGTATTATCGTTGATTTTAAGCGGGGTATCTTCGTCGATTGTCCCCGCGTTCACAGCCGTGCCGTTGAGCTGAATGTCCGCCCACAGGTAGCTCTCCTGCCGCACCGTGCCCACCACGCTTCCGCCATAGTCACCGAACCGCGAGAACCGAAGCATGTATTTCGCCGCGCCGCTGCCGGGGTTGCTGTTTACGAGGTCGTCCGCCACCGTTTTCGGGATTTTCAGGGTATAATTGTACAGCGGTGACGAGGGATTCCCAATTGTCGACGTCATGTTCATCACCTGCGTGTACGCCACGCTGCCCACCTGTTTCACGATTGTGCCGCCGGCTTCAATCTCGTACATCTCCACCCGAATCCCCGCGTCCATCTTGTCCAAATC
>JAISFC010000040.1 GCA_031263785.1 Clostridiales bacterium
GCCCAAATTGCCCGCTCTTTAGGCTATAAAATACGCGCCACCAAAAATTTTGAGGGAATTCAGCCGCGCTACGTTTTCCGCCTGGATGTCGAAAATAAAACGGAGGATGAAATTTTCGCTTCTTTCCACAGTAAAACGCGCTATAACATTCGCGTCGCGAAAAAAAACGGCGTACGCATTGATATCGGTTCTGCCGCTGACCTGCCCCGTTTTCATGAAATTATGCGGGAAACCGGCGCTCGCGACAATTTTGTCATTCGCCCCCTCTCGTACTTTCAGGATATGGCGCGCCATCTGGGCGAGCATATGCGCCTTTACACCGCGCATTGGAACGATGAAATTATCGCGGGCACAATCGCCATTCATTTTGGCGACAAAGTGTGGTATTTGTACGGCGCGAGCTCCAATAGCGCGCGAAATGTGATGCCTAATTATTTGCTCCAGTGGGAAATGATTCGTTGGGCAATCGCGGAAAAATGCAGAATTTACGACTTCCGCGGCGTCTCGGGCATCGTGGACGAATCTCACCCGCTATACGGGCTGTACCGCTTCAAAAAAGGCTACGGCGGGCAATTTACGGAATTTATCGGCGAAATGCAGCTTACATTCAAGCCGTTCATCGCCTTTTGCGTAGACAAACTGCTGCCGATTTTTATGGCGTTGCGCAAGAAAGTCATGGTGAAAAGATGAAAAATATAGCTATACTTGGCTCAACGGGCTCTATCGGTCAGCAAACTTTGGACGTCATTCGCGCCAACCCAAATAAATTCCGCGTAGTTGCGCTGTCCGCGGGGAACAACCGCGAACTTCTCGCCAGGCAAGCCGCCGAATTTGCTCCGTCGTTGGTTACCTCGCTCCCCGAAAGTCCGCTCCCCGTCGCAATTCACCCCGACGCCGACCTCGTCGTTTGCGCCATTGTGGGCAACGCCGGGCTGGAACCCACCATCGCCGCTATAAATGCCGGCAAACCCGTCGCGCTCGCAAATAAGGAGACGCTCGTATGCGCGGGCGAGCGGATAATGGCTCTTGCGCGCGAGAAGGGCGTAGACATTTTGCCCATAGACAGCGAGCATTACGCCGTTTCTGAGTGTCTGCGCGGACGGTCGCCGCAGGAGGTAAGCAAGATAATCCTCACCGCGAGCGGCGGGGCGCTGTTCGGCAAATCGCGCTCCGAGCTGGAAAACGTCACACCCGCCGACGCGCTGGCGCACCCCAACTGGCGCATGGGCGCAAAAATCACCGTAGACAGCGCCACTCTCATGAATAAGGCGCTCGAGGTCATCGAGGCGCACCACCTGTTTGACGTGCCGTTCGACAAAATCGAGGTCGTCATCCACCGCGAAAGCATAATCCACTCCATGGTCGAATTCACCGACGGCAGCATAATTGCCCACCTTGCCATGCCCGACATGCGCCTGCCCATCCACGCCGCGCTGGCTCATCCCGAAAAAGCCGGCAATTCCCCCGCGCAAATCCCGCGAATAAACTTCGCTGAGCTTGGCAAACTCACCTTCTATCCGCCTGACCGCTCTACCTTTGAGTGCCTGCAGCTGGGCATTGACGCGGGGAAAAAGGGTGGCAAATTCCCCGAAATAATGAATAACGCTAACGAAGAGGCTGTTGCCCTGTTTCTGGCGGGCGAGCTGAAATTTTTGGATATACCGCGGTATATCAGAGAGAAGTTGAACGAAAATGGATTTTAAACCGATTGAATTTACCGACAAAAATAAAATAAGCGCGCATTTAGCGCACACCGTCAGCGCCTCGCCTGAATATCACGCTTCGGAGCTGTCCTTCCTCACGTTATTCATTTGGCGCGAGGCGGTAAAGACGCACTTTGCGGAAAGCAACGGCTGCCTCATCATCCGCTATTCGCCCCCCAACCGCGGCTCGCATTTTCTCTACCCTTTCGGCAAAGGCGATAAACGCGCTGCCATAGCTGATATTATCGCCCGCGAGCCCGACGCCTGTTTTCTCACGCTGTCCGCCGCGCAGGCTGACGAACTCACCCACATTCTCCCGGGCTACGAAGCCTCGCCCGTCCGCGACAGTTTTGATTACATCTACAAAACCGCCGACCTCATAGACCTTCAGGGCAAAAAGTATCATTCAAAAAAGAACCATATAAACGCCTTTTTCAAGGCATACCCCGACTACACCTACGCGCCCGTGACTAAGGATTTGGCTCTCACCTGCGCGGAGCTGTACCCCAAATGGTTTGCCGCCCACCCGATGTCCGACAATTACTTCTTTCAACGCGAACGCGACGCCCTGCTTTTTGTGCTTAATCACTTTGATTCGTGCGACTGCCGCGGCGGCGTATTGTTCACCGGCGCGCCTTCCGCCGAAAATATCTGCGCATTCACCATATCGCAGGAGCTTACGCCGTCCACCGTCCTCATCCACTTTGAAAAAGCCGACGGCAACATACGCGGCGCATACCCGACCGTCAACAACCTGCATCTGCGCAACGAATGGGCGGACAAACTGTACGTTAATCGCGAGGACGACGCGGGGCTGGAGGGCTTGCGCAAGTCAAAAACGTCCTACCACCCCTGCTTTATGGTGGAAAAATACTCAATAAAAAGGAGCGATACCAATGAAAACAAAAAGGCTTAAGTTTATTCTCATAATAATATCCATCCTGATTGCGTGGGCGGCAATCGCCTGCGCGTCGGACTATTTCGGCATTATGCGCCCCTCGACCAAAATTTCCGTCAACATCCCGCAGGGCGCGGCTACCGACGAAATCTCCGCGCTCCTCCGCGCTAACAATATAATTAAAAACCGCACTCTTTTCAAGCTTACAGTGGTGTCAAGCGGCGCGGCGTCCGATTTCAAGGCGGGCGACCACGTCTTTGCGCCGAATATGGGGTACCCGCAAATAATCCGCATACTCACCCAGATTCCGAGCGAATCGGGCATAAAAATCGTGATTCCCGAGGGGTACGAGGCGAATCAAATCGCGAGCCTGCTCGAAGAAAAGGGGCTGACATCCGCCAAAGAGTTTCTCTACGAAATCGACAACGGCACGTTTGATTATCCCTTTATGAAATACATATCGCGCAAGAAAAACCGCCTCGAAGGCTACCTTTTCCCCGCCACATACACAATCCCCACCACCGCGACCGCGCGGGACATCATCATACAAATGCTCAACGCGTTCGACGCGGCGTTTGACGCATCCTGCTACCAAAAAGCCGAGCAGCTCGGCATGACTCCCGATGAAATCGTCACGCTCGCATCGATTGTCGAAAGAGAAGCGGCGGGCGACGCGGATCGCGCGAAGGTGTCTTCCGTGTTCCATAATCGCCTTAATTCCGGCAGCCTGCCCTACCTGCAATCGTGCGCAACCGTGCAATATATTCTGGGCGAGCGCAAGCCCGTGCTTTCCATCGCGGACACGCAGATAAACTCACCTTATAATACGTATATGAATAAGGGGCTGCCCGTTGGACCGATTGCGTCCCCGGGGAAGGCGTCGATTCTCGCCGCGCTGAACCCCGCCAAAACTGATTATTATTACTTTGTTTTTACCGACGGCAAGCACATCTTCTCGCGCACGCTCGAAGAACACAACAACGCAATCAACAATTGAGCTGCTACTATATGAACACAAAAAGGAACGGTATTTACACCATTCCTTTTTTATGATTATTTATAATTCTAGTTTGTAACCGCCAGCGGAAGTGTTTGAAGTTTTTTCTGCCCGACGTAGCGTAATACCGTTGTATAATCCGCGGCGTCGACGCCTAAATACTCGTTAATATTGTAGATTGTCGTGACGCCCGAGATGTCCGCGTTACCTACCTGTCCTTTGATAGTGTTCAAATCCGCTGTTGTTAGGGCATCTTTTTCCGCTGTCGGTAAGTAGAATGCTCCGGCATACAGGTACGCCGTTCCGCCGACCGTCATCGGGATGGCTTCGTCGATTGTCCCTGTATTTACGCTGGTTCCGTCGAGGTAAATGTCCGCCCAGAGGTAGCTTTCTTCGCGGACTGTCCCAACCACGCTGCCGCCGTTGTCGCCGAATCGCGAGAAGCGGAGCATGTATTTCGGCGAAGATTGGTTCGGGTCGCTGATTTTCAAGTCGTTTGCTACCGTTCTCGGAATATTTAGCGTGTAATTATATAGCGTCGAAGACGGGTCGCCGATTGCAGCCGTCATGTTCATTTCTTGCGTATATGCCACGCTTCCGACTTGCTTGATAACTTCACCGGCGTTGTCAACCTCGTACATCTCAACTCTAATTCCCGCGTCAATTTTGCTTAGATTCGG
>JAISFC010000053.1 GCA_031263785.1 Clostridiales bacterium
GCATACTCCCACCGTGTGCGGGTTCCGCCAGTTGGATTGCTCGGCGCAGTCAGCGTACTACCCCATTGCAAGCTCGAATACGATATATTCCCCGGCGTTCCCACTGTCGGACTCGGCGACGGCGCGGCGGTTATGGAAAAAGTGCGGCTTAATGTGCCACTATAGTTGCCTGTTCCCGTAACTGTCACCGTTGCCGTACCTACGTTGGTGTTGTTGCTGTATGACACCGTATAATCCGTGTCTTTGGTTATAGCAACTCCCGACGGATTCGCGTACGTTTTAGCGGTCAGTACCAAGGACGGCTGCGTTATAGCCGAACCCGTGTGCGTTTTGCTAGAAACGCCCGAAATCGTTGCATCATATAGATTGTTACATCTTTTACTATTATATTTTTTTATAAATGTATCTGCCGCGCTACCATAGTGACAATTAATTACAAGAGCGGATGAAGAACTAACGGTAAATACAAATTGACCTGTTATTGACGTCACACTATCGGGTACTGTAATGCTTGCTAATCCGTCGCACGCGCCAAACGCAAACTCTCCTATACTTTTCACACTCGACGGGATTGTTAACGCTCCAGTGAAACCCTCACAACCCATAAACGTAGCTTCGCTTATGCTTGTTATACCCGACGGAATTGTCAACGATCCTTTTAAGCCAATGCAACCGGCAAATGCATAACTTCCTATGCTCGTTACGCTCGACGGGATTGTCAAACTCGCGAAACCTTCGCACTCTTGAAATGCACTTGAACCTATGCTCGTCACACCTGATGGGATTGTCAATGAGCCTGTGAAACCGCTACAATTGGCAAATGCAAACGAACCTATGCTCGTCACGCCTGACGGGATCGTCAATGTTCCCGTTATATTGCTACAATTAACAAACGCATTATTACTTATGCTTGTCATACCAGAATTTAGTGTAAGTTTTGTTATGGAACTATTAAACGAATACCACGGCGTGGAATCAGAGTAAATGTAATTTGTCATAGCTCCGGTGCCGGATATGGTAAGTCTGCCGGTTGATGCTACGAAAGTCCATGTAAGGCTGGTGCCGCAGGTGCCGCTAGCGTCCTCGGCAGCGTAGGTTATTTCCGGACGAAAGAACTCTACCCCCGTGTTGGGACTTATAGATATATACGATAGACTTAATGAGAGACATAGAAGAATTGTTAATAATTTTTTTAACATAAAATCAAGTCCTAAAATTTTTAAAATTCAAAAAAATATTTTTTTGTCAAGTTGCAAATATTTTTTGGGAAAATTTTTCTTCCTTGTAAAAATATTTTTTTATTTCCAGATTCTCTATAATTATGCTATATTTTTTTATTAAAAAAAGAAATGTAACAGAAATTTAATCGTTCTGTAACATAAACTTAATATTTCTGTAACACAATTGTAATATTTTTTTACGCTAACACATTGTTGCGTTTGTTACAAAAATGATAAATTTGAGATAGGAGTATAAATGAAAATTAAGTTCTATATTCATTATGAATTAAAAGTTTTGTTAATTTTTAGAAAAAAAGTTTGACAAAGGTATAGAAAATAGTATATAATTGAGCTAAAGGTACGGGTGTGAGTCGTAGGATATACGATTGAAATAAAGGCAGAGTACTGGTGGCTTGGTATTAATTTGTTTAGGGGCATATATTGCAATTTATTTTGCAGGTGAAATTGCGGTAATGTGCATAGATTTAGTGTTTTTTACGAGAGAAGGGTGGCTGAAGTATGCCGAACCAGAAGATAATTCCCGTTGAGCTGGCACGGGAGATGAAGAAGTCGTATATTGATTATGCGATGAGTGTAATAGTAGGAAGAGCGCTGCCCGATGTACGCGATGGATTAAAGCCCGTACATAGGCGCATTTTATATACTATGCAGGAAGCGGGGTTCACTCCCGACAAGCCGCATCGCAAGTGCGCGACGACCGTCGGCGATGTTTTGGGTAAGTATCATCCCCACGGTGACATGAGTGTATATGACGCTTTGGTGCGCATGGCGCAAAACTTTTCCCTCCGATATCCGCTGATTGACGGGCATGGGAACTTCGGCTCGGTTGACGGGGACCCGCCGGCGGCGTATCGATACACGGAGTCCCGCATGAGCAAAATCGCTGCGCACATGTTGGCGGACATTGACAAAGAAACCGTCGATTTTATGCCGAATTATGACGACCGGCTTCAGGAGCCGACGGTCCTCCCCGCGCGTTTCCCCAATTTATTGGTCAACGGTTCAGCGGGCATCGCGGTTGGCATGGCAACAAATATCCCTCCGCACAATCTGGGCGAGGTTGTTTCGGGCATTATCGCGCTGATTGACGACCCCGAAATTACGATTGACACGTTAATCACGCACATTAAGGGTCCGGACTTCCCTACGTACGGGCAAATTATCGGCAAGGCGGGGATTCGTTCCGCGTATCACACGGGGCGCGGCAAGGTTACGATGCGCTCGCGGGCGGAAATCGAGACTGACGAAAAGGGCAAAAGCCGCATAATAGTCACGGAACTTCCGTATCAGGTCAACAAGGCGCGGCTGCAGGAGAAGATTGCGGAGCTGGTAAAGGACAAGCGGATTGAGGGCATTTCTGACCTGCGCGATGAAAGCGACCGTGACGGTATGCGTGTTGTCATTGAGATAAAGCGCGACGCGAATGCAAATATTGTGCTTAATCAGCTGTATAAATTCACCCAGATGCAGGAAACTTTTTCTATAATTAACCTTGCGCTCCACGAGGGGCAGCCGAAGGTGATGAACCTCAAGGAAATGCTGACGGCGTACGTGGAATTCCAGAAGCAAGTAATCGTGCGTCGGACGATGTTTGACAAAAAGAAGGCGGAGGCGCGCGTGCATATATTGGAAGGGTACCGCATCGCGCTGGATAATATCGACGAGATAATCCGCATAATCCGCACCAGTTACGACAGTGCAAAGAAGGATTTGATGTCGGCGTTTAATTTTTCCGAGGTGCAGGCGGACGCGATTTTGGCTATGCAGTTGCGGCGGTTGCAGGGGCTGGAGCGGGAGAAGATAGACGAGGAATTCAACCGACTGACGGAATTAATTGCGCATTTGGCGGCGATTTTGGCGGACGAGCATATGGTGACGGACATAATTAAGCAGGAGCTGACCACGCTCAATGACAAGTTCGCGGACCCGCGGCGCACGGAGATACTGCAGGTGCAGGACGAGATTGACGACGAGGATTTGATTCCGGAGGAAGATTGTGTGTTGACGCTGACGCATTTTGGGTATATTAAGCGTACGGCGGTGGATGAGTACAAGGCGCAGCGGCGTGGCGGGCGCGGCGTGGCGGGGCTTCAAACGCGCGAGGAGGATTTCGCGGAGAGCTTGTTCATTGGGTCGAGCCACAGCGTGGTTATGTTTTTCTCTGATAAAGGGCGGATGTACAAGCTGAAGGCGTACGAGATAGCGGAGAGCGGGCGAAACGCGCGGGGCACTGCCATTGTCAACCTGCTGCCGCTTGGCAATGACGAGAAGATAACGGCGATGGTCCCTGTTCCGCGGGATTTGGACGCTGCCAAGCATTATTTGCTAATGACCACGCGGCGTGGGATTGTCAAGCGGACGGCGCTGAATAAGTATCTGGCGTCGCGCAGAAGCGGCGGCGTAGTGGGGATATTGCTGGATGAGGGCGACGTGCTGATACAGGCGCAGCTCACCGACGGCGTGCAGGATGTGATTATTGTCACAAGCATCGGAATGGGCATTAGATTCAGCGAAACTGAGGTTCGTGTGGCGGGGAGGGTGTCTCGTGGGTCGCGTGGGGTTCGCTTGCGCGCGGGCGACCATGTGATTGGCGCGACGATATCTAACGCCAACGCGATTGCCGCTGAAAATGGCACAATTGCGCAGGATGTTGGCGATGACGCGGACGCTGAGGAGATAATTGGCAATCCGCCGGAAATCGAAAACGGTGGGGATGAAGCGGTAGAAACCAGCCGCGAAAGTGAAAAATCCCCTGAAACGGGCAACACGTATTTGCTCGCGGTCACCGAAAAGGGATACGGCAAGCGCACTCCGCTCGGGGCGTATCGGCGGCAGTCGCGCGGCGGCATGGGGTCGCGCACGTATAAAATCACCGCTGAAACAGGCAATATAGCCACCGCTAAGGCGGTTACGGACAACGACGACGTGCTCATCATCACCAACGAGGGCGTCATCATTCGCATGGGCGCTGACGGGATTCGCAACGTGGGGCGGGTGTCGAAGGGCGTTCGGCTTATGCGTTTGGCGGGTGACGCGCGCGTGGTGGGGATTGGAATTGCGAAACGTGACGAGAGCTAAACGCGGCGGATTGCCCATGATTTTTACGACGAACAGCGAAAAAGAAACGGTGGAATTAGGTAGAAAATTGGCTCGCGGTGAGCTTATCGGAAAAGAAATTTTCGGATTCGGAAGTCCGCTTGCTTTTTACGGCGACCTCGGCAGCGGGAAAACTGCCATGATACGCGGCGTTTGCCTGGAATTAGGCGTTGACCCTACCGAAATCAACAGCCCCACATTTAACATTGTAAATGAATATAATGCTAAAAACGGGCTGAAAATTTGCCATTTTGATTTGTACCGCATTCGCGCGGAGGAATGGTTCGGGAGCGGGTTCGACGAATATGTGCGCGAGGGAAATCTTTGCGTTGTCGAATGGGCGGAAAACTTGCCCGAAAGCGTTGCAAAAGCCGCGTTAGGCATCAAAATTTCGGGCAGTGGATTACAGCCGCGCACAATCGAAATACGCGATAGCATAAAAAATTAAAAGACACGTGGATTTCAGCAAGGGAGTTCGTTAAGCATGAAGATTGGGAATAAATATTTTATTTTGGGATATCGCATTCTGGCGTTTATCATCATAACGCTCGGGATATTGGCAACGGCGCAGGTTTTTACGGGCAAAATTAACTTTTATGTGTTTTTTGCCTACACAATGCAATCAAATATTCTCGTTTGGCTTTTTTTCGCCGTCCTCATCGTAAAAACGGCAGCGAGAATCGCCCAACGGCAAGAGGCAAAAGACGAAAACTACGGTTTTTATCCCGTGATATCCTTTGCGATATGTTTTGCCATACTCGTCACGATGTTGATTTTCTGGGGTCTGCTTGCGCCTGCGCGGTGGGGAAACTCGCATTTACTTACCTTTGCCAATTTGGGGGTGCATTTGTTTTGCCCGCTGCTAATGATAGGCGACCGCCTCCTGTTTTACAAAAAGGGCATGTTGAAAAAGCACGAGCCGCTGGCAATGGTCATTTTCCCGTTTTTATATATAATACAAGCGCTTTCCCTCGGTATGACCCGTGCGGTTTATTTTGAACCCCTCGGCATAAAATCCTATTATATCTACTTTTTTCTGGACTTTGACATATATGGATATCGGGTGTTTTTGTTCATTTTCTTATTGACGGTATTCTTCCTCGCGCTGGGGTACGGCTGTTATTATCTTGGAAAACGCATGTCAAAACCACGGAAATTAAAATAATTACAATAACTAACATTAAAAAATAGTTGATATTTTTTTACTTTTATGATAGAATGAGACCAATGAGGTGATTATGTGCAGGAAAAATTGCGCGAAATACAAAAAAACGCTAAAAAACAATTGGAAAATGTAAAGAATCAAGAGGAATTGGAAAAGCTCCGCATAGAGTTGTTCAGCAAAAAAGGGGCGCTTACCGCCATTATGCGCGAGATGGGCGCGGTTGCTCCCGAAGACCGACCCAAAATGGGTGCGCTTGCAAACACTGTCCGCGAGGAGTTGGAGGGGGAGTTTGCGCAAATCAAGCAAAAGCTAAACGCGACGGCACAAGAAGCGAAAATAATTGCGGAGAAAATTGACGTCACCATGCCGGGTGCGCGCCGTCCGTTGGGCAAGATTCACCCGCTCAAACAGGTCGAGCGTGAGCTTTGCGATATCTTCCTCGCGATGGGATTTACGGTAGTTTCCGGTCCCGAAGTGGAACGTGATTACTATAATTTTACCGCGCTCAATATTCCCGAAAATCATCCCGCGCGCGATGATCACGACACTTTTTACATAACCGACGAAATCCTTCTGCGTACGCAAACCTCCCCCGTGCAAATTCGGGTTATGGAGCAAAAAAAGCTGCCGATTCGCATAATAGCACCCGGGCGGGTATATCGAAGCGACGCCGTCGATGCCACGCATTCGCCTATATTCCACCAAATTGAGGGGCTTGTGGTTGACCGCGGCATAACGATGGGCAACTTAAAGGGATGCCTCGAGGAATTTATACGTCAGCTTTATGGCGAGGATGTAAAAACACGGTTCCGCCCACACCATTTTCAATTTACCGAACCTAGTGCGGAAATGGATATAGCGTGCCCAAAATGCGAAGGAAAAGGCTGTAGTGTGTGCAAAGGCGAGGGCTGGATTGAGATTTTAGGCGCAGGAATGGTCCACCGCGATGTCCTTCTTCGATGTGATATAAATCCCGATGAATACAGCGGTTTTGCTTTCGGCTTAGGACTGGAACGCATCGCAATGCGCCGTTTCCGAATTAATGACCTGCGTCTGTTCCACGAAAATGACGTTCGATTCTTGCATCAATTTTAAATAAAAATATTACAATTGTGTTACAAAAATATTAAATTTATGTTACAGAACTATTAAGTTTCTGTGACATTTATTTTTTTTAATAAAAATTATAGCATAATTATAGAAGAATATGGAAATATAAAAAATTTTTACATAGGAAGAAAAATTTTCCTAAAAAAATTCGCAACTTGACAAAAAAATATTTTATTTAATTAAAAAATTTTTAGGACTTGATTTTATGCTGAAAAAATTATTTGCTATCATTTTAGTTTTTTCTATCTTATACACGAATACCCCATTTAAGACCGGCGGATTACAGAACATTGATATTGTCCAGGCGGCAGTCCACTCCGACTATATTCCAAAGGTCGAGAGCGATGAATTTTTCACCGAGGGTGACACCCGCTATATACGCGCAGGCGAAAGTTTTATCGTCAATCTACCGGGATTCACTTTTACTGATCCCATAAATTGGTACTATAGCGTTACCGGTGACTCAGGTTATTCTAACTATGGGATTACAAATCTTAATCGTGGATGGGAAATTGTGATCCCTTCGACTACGACAAGCGGTACCCTGTGGATCTACGCTTATTTTCCTATCGACGGCACGTACGGATACACACTGCACTACAATATAGCGACAATTCTTCCCGCGTTATCAAATACGCTTCATAAAGATGATCGTATGATAGTTCTCAGTGGTTATGCACCAAGTTCACCGTCGGTCGGTTGGGTTTCCGGATATTCAGATACTTCGTATTATTATTGGGATCCCGTGGACTATTATTGGCACACTTGGAGTTATCGTCCAATATCTACGGACGAGGTATATCATTACGCAGTTTACACGCTTTACAATGGATATGCAACCAACGTACAATCTTTATATACATATGAACACGGTTATTGGGTAAGTGTAGTTAATGTGCAGGACAAAAATTATTATAACGTAGAGCCTACCCCCCACGGTTACGGTCTTAGTACTTATTCCCAGACGAGATATACGCATACACAAACTAAGGATTTTTATTATGCAGGGAAGATGGGCGACATTACTCTTCTTAGCCGCACATGGCCAACGCCGGACGTTTCTAACCTATACGCCCCTATTCTAAGCAATTCATCACCGGGAGTCGGAGATACGATTACCGTTTCAGAGAACGCACCCAAGCAGGGGTCTAACAGCGTATATGGCGACGCCAAAATTTACGAAGTAAAAATCGGCAACGGAAACTGGACTGCTTTTGCAAGCGGTTCGGATAGGTCGGCGGATTTCTACGTTTCTTCCGCCGCCAACAATCAAACATTATCGTTCCGAATAAATTACAGCACAGCGACAAACATGACGGGAATCACCGCCACCACCACAACCGATGTAGTCAAAACCGCCGTTGGTCCCGGCGGCGCCGACCCCTCAACATACATCCCCGTGCTACCAAGTACCACTACGACGGTCGGTGATTTTTCGGGGACATGTGTAAGTCTTTTTTTATTGATTATCAAGCCTGTTTTCAACATCGACGTTCAAACTCCCAATCCCCAAAAACCCCATAATTC
>JAISFC010000018.1 GCA_031263785.1 Clostridiales bacterium
AGGTAAGCGAGCTATTATGTTGAAGCATTAATCGACATATCATGCGGAAAATCATGCTGTATAAAGCGCATTTTTATACTATATATATGGAGGAAAAGTATGGATCATAAATCAGGGAAGAAATCGTCAATTTTAATGAGCCCGGCGCCCCGTGTGCCGCTCAACAAAAAGCAACTGCTTAAAACCTTGTTAGACAGAGGGAAAAAGAGCGGCATTTTGGCGTACGAGGATATTGTGCGCACGATTGAACAGCTTGACCTTGATCCGCTGCAGGTGGAACGCGTATTTGAAAACATCGAGCATTTGGGCATCGAAATCGTCCGAAACATGGACGAAGAGCTTCAGCAGATTGAAGATGAATCCCTCGCGTTGTCGCAGGACGAGGAAAGTCTGCTGGAAAACGTGTCGATTGACGACCCCGTACGCATGTATCTTAAAGAAATCGGCAAAATTCCACTGCTCACCCTCGAGGAAGAACAGCGGCTTGCCAAACAAATGAGCGGCGGCGATTTATTGTCGAAAAAGCGGTTATCCGAGTCTAATTTGCGGCTTGTGGTGAGCATCGCGAAACGGTATGTCGGGCGGGGCATGTTGTTCCTCGACCTTATTCAGGAGGGCAATTTGGGGCTGATTAAAGCCGTGGACAAGTTCGACCACGAAAAGGGCTATAAATTCAGCACATACGCCACGTGGTGGATTCGTCAAGCGATAACCCGCTCCATCGCCGACCAGGCGCGCACAATCCGCATCCCCGTCCACATGGTGGAGACGATTAACCGCTTGATTCGCGTCACCCGCCAGCTTTTACAGGAGTTGGGGCGCGAGCCGTACCCCGAGGAGGTTGCGGTGGAGATGGATATGTCGGTGGAAAAAATTGCTGAAATTCAGCGGATTGCGCAGGAGCCCGTGTCGCTTGAGACGCCTATCGGCGAAGAAGAGGACAGCCATTTGGGGGACTTTATCCCGGACGACGACGCATCATCGCCCATGGACGCGGCATCCTACGCGCTGTTGAAGGACCAGCTGCTCGACGTGCTGACCACGCTGACCGTACGCGAGGAAAAGGTGTTGCGAATGCGATTCGGGCTGGATGACGGCAAAAGTAAGACATTGGAGGAAGTCGGTCGCCGCTTCGACGTAACCCGTGAGCGCATTCGTCAAATAGAGGCAAAGGCGTTGCGCAAGCTGCGTCATCCCAGCCGGAGCAAGAAACTAAAGGACTTTTTGGATGAGTAGCGCATTCTAAAAACATCCGTGCGCTTTATCGGGGACTCTTCCCGGTGCATATAATATAGAAAGAATGCGGAATTACAGCAGTTGTAAAAAAATTTGATTTCAGGGGTGTGTTATCAATATGGACGAACAAAAAACAACCAATTCAAGCGGCATTATGGATGAGACGGAACAAGTAGCTTTTTACGATATATCTAAGAATATTTTCAAAATGTTGGGCGGCGTTATCAACGAAGAAAACATCGGTGTCGACCGGCTTAGCAAGCAGATTGCCGAACTCGCGGATACTTCAAGAGAATACATAAGCCATTGCAAGGAAATGGTTTTGAGTTCTCCCGATACGAAAGCGACGGCAAAAGGGTGCCTTTCCGCGTTGCGCAAGGGGCTGATAAGCGTGGAAATTAAAGATGAGGACGGGTATGAATATATACAAGACAAAATTCAGGAAACAACCGGTCGCCTTGACGAAATTCTCGGTGCGTTGCGCGTCAACAACGTGAATTTTTACATCAAAGAGCCGTTGTTGGCGGACGACTCGCAATCGCACGAATCTGACGTAACCATATCAATACCCGCGCATTCCGCAAAGTTTATCAGACAACGATTGATGGCGCTTCCTTCCCCTGCCAACATTAATTTCGAGAGCTTTAGAGAAGAAAACGCCGCACTGCTGGCTAATTTTCAACATTTGATTCGGCAATACGACCTTAACGCTTCGGAGAATCCGTCGCAATCGGAAAAGCCTCGGGCTACCGACACTGTCCGCACAAAATTATACGATATATCCGCCGAAAACTCTCGCGAGCCGTCCACGGATAAAATTCCGGAGGATATAATATTAGCCCATTTGACGACGCTATTCGACAAGGCGGCATTAGATTACAGGAATCTGGATTCCGCGGCTAATTATAAGCAATTTTACGCCGCGTTGGATAATTTAGCCAATTATATAGGTGTGCTGTCTCCCCGCAATCCCATGCTCAAAAATTTTACTATTCCAAACGACCTAAAACCTGCATGTCCTTTGGCTAAGAGCGGGATAAACAACGACAAAACTCCGAAAAAAACAATTTAATGCGGCGAATCCATCATGGCTTTTCGTTTTTCATGAGCGGAAGCGTTATTTTATGCTTGACAAATTCTCTTTTTTGTGATAAACTCATGCTTGCAAGGAAAATAAAATTACGTAGGGGGAGAACAAATGAACGCAAATGAGCTGGAAGCGGCGATACTGGCTGCCGATACAATGAGCGAGGCAACGCAATTAATTGACAAACACTGGACGGAGATTGGGCGGAATTCGGACAAGCAGAGCTATGCAAAGGTTTTTGAAAGCTATACGCAGAAGTTTTTAGACGCGGATGAGCTGAGCAGGGGGGACCTTGTAGAAGCGTGGACTAGTTCGCGAAATAGAGAAACGGGGCTGAATGAGACTATTTCGAGGATGTCTCCGAATTATCAAAAATACGGGGCGGACGCGCTTCCGCTTATCACCAAAGAAGCCGTAGATGTCGCGACGGAATTCACGCGCAATTACATAACCTTCGCAAAGAGCGACGCAAAAGCGTGTTGGGACAAGTATGTTGGTACCCAATTGTCGCACGATTTAAAGCAATATCACAAAGCGGCACATCGGGCGAAGCTGCCTAAGCATTGGACCCCGCTTACATCCGTGGTAACCGACAAGGCATTAGCATTCACGTTTCCTCATGGCGTTAAAATGGGACCCGCCGACGAGGCTATCGAGCTGCTCGGCAAATCTTATGTTAATTTGTTAGTTTCATATTTCGACGATAACCGTCTGCCGATTGATAATCCCGGCACGGTCGTCAAGACCAAGTTGCGTCCGGAACTCGCGCAGGCATTTGAGGAACGCCAAGCGCTAACACGGGACGACATCGGGCTGGTTAATATGCTGAATTCAGAGCGCGCGTTTAGCGGGAACCTAAAGAAGATTATGATTCAATGTGGCTTAATGGAGCCGGAAAATAAGCGACCCGGCGGGAAATCTACCTATACCGGACCGAATTGCAGATAACGCAGCTCGACCGGAACGCAAACCATGTGTAGCCACATAATTTAATGAAGCGTTTGCAGTATGGGAAATATATAAGCTCGCAGTCAGGCGTATTGTGCGTCATGACTGCGTTTTTACATAGGAGTTGTGCGAAATGAGTACACTTGTGGCAATAAGCGGCGGCGTAGACAGTTCAATCGCGGCGTATCTAACTAAGGCGCGCGGTGAACGTGTAATTTGCGTGCTTATGAAGATGTTTGAGGGTGACGCGCAGACGTGTGCCGTACGGCAAAAGTCATGCTGTTCCGAGGCTGATGCCGCTGATGCCCGTGCGGTGGCGGCAAAATTGGGCGTGGATTTTTTCGTGTTTAACTATAAAGATGTTTTCCGCCAAGAAGTAATTGAACGATTTGTCAAGTGCTATGCTCGCGGCGAAACGCCTAATCCATGTATCGACTGCAATAAATATGTAAAATTTGGGGAACTTTTCCGGCATTTGACGGCTTACGAGTGTGACATGTTTGCGACGGGGCATTATGCGCGGATTTCCCGCGACCAAGGCAGTGGACGTTGGTTATTGCGCAAGGCTGTGGATACCGCTAAGGACCAAACCTACTTTCTCTACAACTTGACGCAGGAGCAATTGGCACGGACGCGCTTTCCCGTTGGTGAATTGACCAAACGTGAGGTCAGGGAAATTGCCGAAACACAGGGGTTTATAACCGCCCGCAAGCCGGAGAGTCAAGATATATGCTTTGTGCCCGACGGCAACTACATGAGCTTCATAGAGGCGCATACAGGCGGTGCAATGCGGCAGGGTGATTTTGTCGACGCGACGGGGAATGTGATAGGACGACACGGCGGGTCTATGCGGTACACGATTGGTCAACGCCGCGGAATTGGCGTCGGGGGATTTAGCAAGCCCATGTACGTGGTATCGATAGACGCGGTAAACAACACCGTTCGGCTGGGTGAGGAAAGTGAGCTTTATTCGCGGCGATTGCTTGCGCGTGATATTAATTGGATTGCGCTGTCGGGATTAACCTCGCCAATCAAGGCACATGCTCAAATTCGTTATAATTCGACGCCACAGCCCGCCACGCTCCATCCTGTTGGCGATAATGAAGTTATGGTAGATTTTTCTATCTCACAGCGCGCAATAGCCAGCGGACAATCCGTAGTATTTTACGATGGCGACGTCACAATCGGCGGCGGAACGATTTGCACGGCTGAATCCTAAAAACAAAAAGATAAATTTTAACTTACGCATTAATTTATAAAAAAAATATTATTTATTTTCAAATTACGCCGATGCTTTTTATGAAAAATTTTTAAAAAACAATGTTTAGTAATATTACAATTATGTTACAAAAATATTAAGTTTATGTTACAGAACTATTAAGTTTCTGTGACATTTATTTTTTTAAAGAAAAATTGTTGCATAATTATAGAAGATTGTGGAAATTAAAAAATATTTTTACAGGAAAGAAAAAATTTCCTAAAAAATATTTGCAGCTTGACAAAAAAATATTTTTTTGAATTCAAAAAAATTTAGGACTTGATTTTATGTTGAAAAAATTATTAACGATTTTAGTTATCTTCTCTCTTACATTAGTAAGTGGAATATCACCTGCACTAAATTTGGGGTCGGACAGTCTATTCGGAATAAATACCGTTTCTGCTGCTATCAATCTGGAAGGAAAATTTTTCATACTTATATATGATCAAATGGAAGCTTCAGATTTTATTTCTTTAAATTATCCTGATCTTGATACTAGCTACAGGATAATTGTGGAAAATGAACGATATATAATTA
>JAISFC010000023.1 GCA_031263785.1 Clostridiales bacterium
CGGATGTGGATTTTAACGTCGGCGAGATTCTGAAACATTTTCATAACGCCGAATCCGCGGGGACAAACATCGTTTTGACTCCCGAATTGAGCGTCACGGGGTACACCTGCGGCGACTTATTCAGCAACGACTCGCTCCTGGAGCAGTCCGAAAAGGGGTTGGAGCGGATTCTCGAGCAGACGAAAAACTCCCGCGCTGTGCTGATTGTCGGCGCGCCGGTCAAGAATAACGGCAAGCTATTTAATTGCGCGGTCGTGTGCCGCAAAGGCGAGATTTTGGGCGTTGTCCCCAAAACTTATATACCTAACTACGGCGAGTTTTACGAGATGCGCTATTTTACCTCAAACGCGTATACGACTGATGTGACCATTGGCAATATCACCGCGCCTTTTGGGGCAAATTTGATTTTCCGCGAGAGCTCGGACATAGCATTCGGCGTGGAAATTTGCGAGGACCTGTGGGCAATAAATCCGCCCAGCAACAAACTTGCGGAAAACGGGGCGAATCTCATATTTAACCTGTCCGCGAGCAACGATATTATCGGCAAGCCCGAGTTCCGCCGAAACCTTATTATGTCGCAGTCCGCGCGGCTGTTTTGCGCCTATATTTACGCTTCGTGCGGTCCGAATGAGTCCTCCAGCGACCTTGTGTTCGGCGGGCATGCTATAATTGCCGAAAATGGCGTAATTTTAGCGGAGAATCAGCGTTTTAACTTCGGCAGCAGCATGATAACGACGGACATCAACGCGAAAAGGCTTGCGAACTACCGCCGTCGGAGCACTACATTTAAGGGCGGCGACTCAAATATACGCAATATCCCGGTGGAATTCGACCGCGTCGTTACGCCCGCGCGGAAATATTCACCAACGCCCTTCGTACCGAAAAATCCCGAAGAATGCGCGCATCGGTGCGAAGAAATCCTCAACATCCAGGCGACCGGCTTGGCTCAACGTCTGCGCGCCGCCGAAATTAACAAGTGTGTGCTGGGGCTGTCGGGCGGGCTGGATTCCGCGCTGGCGTTTCTCGTTATAAACCGCGCTTTTTGCAAGCTGGGGATTGATATTTCCAATTTAATAGCCGTCACCATGCCGGGTCTGGGGACGGGTTCGCGCACTCTCAACAACGCCGTGCGGCTTGCGAAGATTTACGGCGCGACGCTCAAAAACGTGGACATCAATCCCGCTGTTAATCAGCATTTTTCCGATATTTCTCTCAATCCCGACGTCCACAATACCGCCTACGAGAACGCACAGGCGCGCGAACGCACGCAGATTCTGATGGACATCGCGAATCAGGAAAACGCGCTGGTAGTCGGCACGAGCGACCTGTCCGAGCTGGCGTTGGGCTGGTGCACCTACAACGGCGACCACATGAGCATGTATTCTGTGAATTGCTCCGTTCCCAAAACCCTTGTGCGCTGCCTGACCGAGAGCGTGGCGGAAAAGGAACAGGGCGAAAAGGCTGAAATATTGCGCGATATATTGGGGACGCCCGCCAGCCCCGAGCTGCTTCCGCCCGACGAAAGCGGGGCGATTACGCAGATTACCGAGAATAAAATCGGTCCGTATGAATTGCACGATTTCTTTCTATATCATCACATTCGGGGCGGCGAAAACTTGGAAACCACCCTCATGCTGGCACAAAGCGCCTTTGAAGGGAAGTATGCGGGCGAAGAGATACGCAAATGGCTGGAGGTTTTTGTAAACCGCTTTTATCGGCAGCAGTTTAAGCGAAATTGTATGCCGGACGGTCCTAAAATCGGCACGGTCAGCCTTAGTCCGCGCGGCGATTGGCGCGCCCCCTCTGATATATCCATCAACGCCTTCAGCCATTTTAATTAACGTCAAAATCGTTCGGAATTTCAGCCGTTCCTCTGGCAGGATATAAATGAAATGCAAAATAATGGCTAATATAGAAGGCAATATTAAAAATGCGGAGGCGCAAAATGCAAAGCGAAAGCAATCGTATTGAATATAAAGAGGCTTTAAACGATAAATTGGAGCGTTCAATTATTTCTTTTCTTAACTATCACGCAGGCGGTAGGCTTTATATCGGCATGAATGATGAGGGCGAGCCTGTACCAAACAGTGATATTGATGGCACTCAAAAGAAAATAATTGACCGTGTAAAGAACAACATTTTACCGAATACTCTTGGATTGTTTGATGTTATTGTTGAAGAAGTTGACGGTGTTGAAGTTATTTGCGTTATTATTTCAAGTGGTAGCGAAAAGCCTTATTATATCAAGGATTATGGAATGTCGCCAAAAGGTTGTGCTATAAGAGTTGGGAATACTACACAACAGATGACATTGCAAATGATTGACAAGCTATTTCAAGGAAGAAATAAGCGGACGATAGTTACAATTCCGGCAAATATACAAGATTTAACTTTTCGTCAGTTGAAAATTTACTATGAGGGCAAAAAACTTGATATTGGCAATAATTTCGAGAAAAATTTTGAATTTTTCACACCTGACGGAAGATATAATATGCTTGCCTATCTATTCGCAGACGAAAATAGTTTTTCATTTAGGTTTGCAAAATACGCAGGAACAGACAAAAGCGAAATAATTGAAAATGAAGAATACGGATATTGCAGTTTGGTTAAAGCTATGGACAAGGTTTTAGAGCGGTTTGACGTAGAGAATAAAACCTTTGCAAAAGTAACATATCCGAAACGATTAGAGAAAAATTTGGTTGATAAGAATTCTTTGCGTGAATTTGTTATAAATGCCTTTGCTCATAATGACTATGCAGACGGCGATACGCCTATCTTTGAGATGTTTTCAGACAGGATTAGCATTACTTCTTATGGTGGATTAGTTGACGGCTTAACAGAAAAAGACTTTTTTGAATGTTGCACGAAAACGAGAAATAGAGAGATTATGCGTATTTTTAAAGATTTGAATTTTGTCGAACAATTAGGCTCCGGCACACGAAAAACATTCAAGGTTTATGATAAAAGTATTTTTAAATTCACGCCTAACTTTTTATTTGTTAATTTTCCTTTTGAGAAAGGTTTTATTCCTGAAAATTCAGGAATAAATTCAGGAATAAATCAGGAAAAAGAATTTATAGTTAATTTAATGCGAGAAAACCCTAAAATTTTAACTGATGAGCTTATTGAAAAAACAGGATTGAACGCAGGACAAATTGAATATAGAATAAGCGTATTAAAAAAAGAGAGTAAAATCAAAAGGAAAGGAAGCAAGAAAAATGGCGAGTGGATAATAACAAATTGATAACAAAGACTTTGGTAGATAGTTTCATTTATCTTTGTGTTGACTTTTTTAAGAAATTATGGTAAACTGTATATAGTTGGGGGAGATGTTTTTATGTTGCAAGAAAATAAGATTAAAAAATTACTAAGCAAATGTGACGCAGCTATTGAAGCGAGTTTTGTTGATTATATAAGTTCCAAAGACCCCAAAAAAGAAGAAAATTTAATGACGCAGCTTCATAATGCCATGAAAAACGGTAAAAAATTTCAGTCCTTCCCTCTGGAATCCCGTCTTGTTATCGGCGAAGCTCTGTCGTTGCACGCCATGAAAAAGGGTAAAAAATTTCGATATTGCGAGCGTTTTAACGATTGTTCGGTTAAAAATCCTCCCACCTTTGAAGAATATTTAACCGCGTGCACATTGCTGCTCAAGGTTAAAACCCGCGTAAAATACACTCTCGACACTCAGCTCCGCGCCATGCAGACGTTTGAGAATTTCCACGCGCATCAGCACGGGCGCACCCCGAACAAGTTATATGTTACGGGGAACGGCTGGGAAAACAGGAAGGATTTTTTACTTTGTCAACAAGATTCAAACAATATTATAGTCAATTATAACGTCTTTTTCACGGACGACGATTTTTTTGAGCATTTGGAACACGAATGCGTTCACGCGGACCAGAATTCACAAGTCCACAGCGAAAGCTCGCGCGTAATTTCTTCCGAATATGAGACAAAAATTTGGTCCGAGGAATTTAATAATTACTACTCGACGGGCTGGGGGTACCGTAGTCAGGCGATAGAACGCGACGCTTACATGCGAAGCCGTGCATTTAAGGCTGAATATAAAAATTGTCTGCTGCTGCGGGACGGGAAAATCGCCTTTGGCGAACGGAATTTCCCAATTAAACCGCAATTTCACAGAACTTATAACCAATTATTTAAAAATAAGGAAAAAGTCATCAAAGAAAAGGACGCCGCCATGCTATTTCTCGCCAATCCCACCGCATGGAAGTACGCAAACGCGTCGTCACGCCTGAAAACGTTGCAAGCCTTAGAAAACTTCTCCGCCATGCTTTACCGCCGCGGCTCACGCACTGTAAAAAACGCGCGTAATACGCTGCTAAGCGGCTCTCACGATATGTTCAGCACGATAGCGCGCAAGCTCCGTGAGCATCGCAACAAAATTATGTATATTGACGTATCCCTGCCGGACTCCGTTAAAACCGCCAAAGCCTTCGCGGCATCCTGCATGGAGGCGACGCAGTACAGCGCGGTTTTTGAAGGCGCGACCGCTGCCCACTCTCCTGAAAAAATACGCGCGTGGAAGGGCTGTTTTGAGAATTATATTTCCGAAATGATTCGCCCCGCGGACTACTACAATACCGCGCTGGGAGCGGACCAACTGGCCGCAATAAATGATTTTTACGATAAAATTGCTAATCTGCAAAGCAAACGCGCGTTAGCCGAAGTTAAGACGGACGCCTCCGAACGTCGCCAGATTCCGATTTCGACATACACGCGCCGCTTACGCTAATTTTGCCGCCCTAAGGCAGGCTCACCTACAGCTCCCTCGCAATCCCGCTCACGAACTCGCGTACGGCTTCTTCCTCCCGCCCTCTGTTTTTGGCGATTAAATCCACAATTGCACTCCCGATAATAACTCCGTCGGCAAGCCGCGACATCTCCTTTGCCTGTGCCGCGTTTGAAATGCCGAAGCCTATTGCGCAGGGAATATCCGCGCTTTTTTTTGCTTGCGCCACCAACTCACCCACATTCGTTTTTATCTCGCCGCGCATTCCCGTCACTCCCAGCGAGGACACGCAATACAAAAATCCCTCCGCCTCGCGCGAAATTGCTGCAACGCGCTTAGCATCCGACGTCGGCGCAATCATAGAAATAAGGCTTATACCGCTGCTTTTACACAGCTCGCCCAATTCGCCCTTTTCCTCAAAAGGCATGTCGGGCACAATTATCCCGTCTATACCGCACTTTTTGCTGTTGCTCAAGAATTTTTCCTTCCCGTATGTAAAAATCGGGTTCAAATACGTCATAAAAACAAGCGGAATTTTCACGCTTTCCCGTATTCTCGAGACCATATCGAACAATTTATCAACCGTGCAGCCCGCCGCCAACGCGCGCATGTCCGCCGCCTGTATCACCGTCCCCTCGGCAATCGGGTCGGAAAACGGTATCCCGATTTCAATTAAGCCCGCTCCCGACTCCTCGAGCGCGCGAATAATCCGCTCCGTCGCCTCGATGCTCGGGTCGCCGCCCGTTACAAAGGTAATCAACACCTTTTTGCCGCCTTTAAACGCGCCTTCGATTCTATTCATCCACGTCCACTCCCTTCATCCTCGCAATCGACGCCACATCCTTATCGCCGCGCCCCGACAAATTGACAACAATGATTTTCCCCGCCATTTTGGGGGCTTCGCGCATCACATACGCCACAGCGTGCGCGCTCTCAATCGCCGGGATTATGCCCTCCGCCCGTGAGAGAAACTCAAACGCCTGCACCGCCTCACCGTCGGTCACCGGCACGTACTTTGCCCGCCCGCTATCGGCAAGCCGCGCGTGTTCGGGACCTATCCCGGGATAATCCAGCCCCGCCGAAATTGAGTACACCGGCGCGATTTGCCCATACTCGTCCTGACAAAAATACGACTTCATCCCATGGAAGACGCCCACCGAGCCATTCGCAATCGTGGCGGCATTCTGCGGCGTATCAACACCCAGCCCCGCCGCCTCGCACCCTACCAGCTCCACGCCCTCGTCGCCGATAAAATCATAAAAGGCGCCAATCGCGTTGCTGCCGCCGCCCACGCAAGCCACCACCATATCGGGCAGCCTGCCCTCCTGCTCCAGCATTTGCGCCCTTATTTCCTCGCCGATTATCTTCTGGAAATCCCGCACAATCATGGGGAAAGGGTGCGGACCCATGCACGAGCCGAGCGCATAGTGCGTGTCCGCCATTCGCGACGTCCACTCCCGCATGGTCTCGTTGACGGCGTCCTTGAGCACCTGCGTGCCGCTCGTGACGCGGTTGACCTTCGCGCCCAAAAGCTCCATTCTGAACACGTTTAACGCCTGCCGCTCCGCATCCTCCGCGCCCATGAAAATCTCGCACTCCATGCCCAACAGAGTAGCCGCCGTAGCCGCCGCCACACCATGCTGCCCCGCGCCCGTTTCCGCTATAATCCGCGTTTTTCCCATGCGTTTGGCTAGCAAAGCCTGCCCCAGCACGTTGTTGATTTTGTGCGACCCCGTGTGGTTCAAATCCTCCCGCTTGAGGTAAATTTTCGCCCCTCCCAGCTGATTTGTCATGTTTTCCGCATAGTACAGCAGCGAAGGTCGCCCCGCGTATTTTTGCAAAAGCTCGCTGAGCTCCCGTTTAAAATCCGCGTCCTGACCATACCGCTCGTACGCGCTCTCAAACTCCACCACCGCGCTCATGAGCGTTTCGGGGATATATTGCCCGCCGTACTCACCAAAACGTCCCTTCTTATCCATTCTTCACGCACCTCACAATCTCCGATATTTTATCCTTATCTTTCACTCCGTCCGTCTCCACTCCCGAGCTCACGTCCACCGCGTATGGCTTGAGCATACCAATCGCGTCCCGTACGTTACCTATATTAATGCCCCCCGCGAGGAAAAACGGTTTGCTCGGTGGCTCAAGCTGCGCCCAATCAAAGCTTTCCCCGCTCCCCGCAAGCGCGTTGTCGAACAGCAGATAGTCCGCCGCGGTTTCGGGAACCTCCGACGGCATACGCACCGCCTTTATCACCGTCATGCCTTCGCGCCGCAGCCTGCCGACGCATTCCTCGTCCTCATCGCCATGGAGCTGAACCACCTCCAGCCGCGCAACGTTCGCCGCCCTCAATATATTCTCCGCGCTTTCGCCCACGAACACACCCACAGGCGTAATCCCGTCACGCAGCCTCTGCCGCAGCTCGCGCGCAAATTCCGCCGTAACCTGCCTCCGCCCCGGCGCAAACACGAATCCCGCATAGTCGGGGCGCGCCATATTAACATACTCTATGTCCTCATCGCGGCGCAACCCGCAAATTTTTATCTTAGTCACCGCTCAAACCCCCATTAGCTCCCTTAATTTACGCGTTTTGTCAGACGCGCGCATCAGCGTTTCGCCGATTAATACGGCATCCGCGCCTATTTTTTCCATAAGCGCGACGTCCGCGCGCACCGAAATCCCGCTTTCTGCCACAAAAAGCTTGTCCCGCGGGACGGCTTCCCTCAAGCGCACACTCGTCTGGAGGTCCACCTCAAACGTGCGCAAATCCCGATTATTCACGCCTATTATTTGCGCGCCGCCGCCTATCGCCATATCCAACTCACCCTCACCTCGCACCTCGCAAATCGCGGACAGCCCCAGCTCGTGCGCCAAATTCAAAAATGAGCTGAATATCGGCGGTGAAAGTAACGCGCAAATGAGCAAAATTGCCTTCGCCCCTAACGCCTTCGCCTCGTAAATCATATATTCATCGACGACAAAATCCTTGCGCAAAATCGGAATACTCACGTTCCCGGCTATTTCCTCCAGATATTTATCGCTGCCCAGAAAATATTTCGGCTCCGTGAGGACGGAAATCGCCGCCGCGCAGCCAGCCTCCCGCGCACCCCGCTCATACTCCTTCGCGATGCTCAAGTGCGGGAAGTCCCCGCTAATCACACCCTTTGACGGCGACGCCTTTTTTATCTCGCAAATAAACGTCAGCCCATCCGCGCGCAACGCGTCTCTGAACGGGAAACGGCTTGTACCATTCCCTTTTCCATCACCGTCAGCGCCCGCTATGCTCCTTTCCAGCGCGGCAAGCGGGACCCGCTCCTTTTGGACGGCAACGCGTTTCTTCGTATATTCCGCTATTTCACTTAGTATATCCATTTGACCTCTCCACAAATTCTTCTAATTTACTTTTCGCCTTGCCCGAGGCAATCGTCTCTCTGGCAAGGTCTACACCTTTACACACAGAATCAACCTCCCCGGCTATGTAAAGCGCGGCAGCAGCGTTCAGCACGGCGGCGTCACTTTTGGGTCCCTCGCCGCCATCCAGAATGCGTCGCAAAATTTCGGCGTTCTCGCGCGGCTCACCACCTATAAGCTCACCCTTGGCGCAACGCTTAAGCCCGAATTGCTCCGGCGTCATGTCGTACACGTTGAGCTCGCCGTTCCTCAGCTCGCACACACGCGTAGGCGCGCTCACGGCAATCTCGTCCAAACCGTCCTCGCCATAAACGACCATCGCGTTGTTCACACCCAGATTGAGCAGCACCTGCCCTAGCGGCTCGACAAGTTCGCGGTCATACACACCCATAAGCTCGCGCTTCGCCCCCGCGGGATTGGTCAGCGGACCCAAAATATTAAAAATCGTACGAATCCCCAGCTCGCGGCGGACGGGCGCCACATACTTCATGGCAATGTGATAATTCTGCGCGAACAGAAAGCAGATGCCTATCTCCTTGAGCATCTCCGCGCTTTGTTCGGGCGGCAGCTTAATATTAACGCCCAGCTCCTCCAGCACATCCGCCGCGCCGCACTTGCTGGACGCCGAACGGTTGCCGTGCTTCGCCACACTTGCTCCCGCCGCCGCCGCTATAATCGCCGCCGTGGTGGAAATATTAAAGGAGTTGGACTTATCCCCGCCCGTCCCCACAATCTCCAGCACGTCCAGCTCGTGCAGCAGCCGCACGCAATGCTTGCGCATCCCCATCGCCGACGCGGTGATTTCGTCAATGGTCTCCCCCTTCAGGCTCAGCGCCGTAAGGTACGCGCTCATTTGCACCTCGCTCGCCTCGCCGCACATAATCTCGTCCATAACCCCCTCCGCCTCGTCATGAGTGAGGTCCTCCCTGTTTGCAAGCTTCATTATAGTTTCCCTTATCATGCTAATCCTCCAATTCTCTTCCGACATGCCTTTTTATTTGCCTAACATATAAAAATTCTCAATTATTTTCGGTCCCAGCGGCGTCAAGATGGATTCGGGGTGGAATTGCACCCCCGCGATATTGTGTGATGTATGCGCAATCGCCATCACCTCGCCGCCTTTTTCCCTGGCTATAACCTGCAATTCCTTCGGGAGCGAGGCTTCCTCCACCGCCAGCGAGTGGTACCGCGCCGCCCTAATCACAGCGGGCAAGCCTTCAAAAATGGGATGGTTCGTGTTCACCTGCACCTCGTGGTCCTTGCCGTGCACCAGCTCCTTCGCGTACCCCACAACCCCGCCGAATGCCTCACAAATCGCCTGATGCCCTAAGCAAATCCCTAAAATCGGCGTCGTGCCGCCCAGCTGCCGAATCACGTCAATGCACACCCCCGCATCCGCAGGGCGTCCCGGTCCCGGCGAGATGAAAATATGGCTCGCGCCCAAACCGCGGATTTCATCCACCGTCATCTCATCGTTGCGGACCACCTTGATGTCCGCCGTAAGCCCGCCGATTAGCTGATATAGATTGTACGAAAAACTGTCGTAATTATCAATAAGCAACACCATAAAATCCTACCTCCGCCCGCGCCTCACTCGATTCCCTTCTGAATCGCTTCCACAATCGCCTTCGCCTTATTCACGCATTCGTCGTACTCCCGCTCCGCCACGCTGTCCGCCACAATCCCCGCGCCCGACCGCACAAACACCTTCCCGTTCTTTTTGAACGCAATGCGGATGGCGATGCAGACGTCCATGTTGCCCGTGAAGTCCAAATACCCTATCGCCCCGCCGTAAATCCCGCGTTTATTGTTTTCAAGCTCGTCGATAATCTGCATCGCGCGTATCTTAGGCGCGCCCGACAGCGTCCCCGCGGGCAGCACGGCGTCAATCGCGTCCAATGCCGTTTTATTCGGCTTTATACGCCCGCTAACGCTCGAGCCTATGTGCATAACGTACGAATATCTTTCAACCTTTTTATACTCCTCCACCCGGACCGTGCCGAACTCGCTGATTTTCCCCAAATCATTTCTGCCCAAATCCACAAGCATATTGTGCTCCGCAAGCTCCTTTTCGTCCGACAAAAGCTCACGCTCCAGCGCGCGGTCCTCCTCGTCCGTTTTGCCGCGCGGACGCGTCCCTGCCAGCGGGAACGTGTGCAAAACCCCGTCCTCAAGCTTTATCAGCGTCTCGGGCGACGCCCCCGCGATTTCCAGATTGTCACTGCCCAAATAAAACATATACGACGACGGATTGGTAGTGCGCAGCACCCGATACGTCTCCAGCAAATTGCCGTCGAACGCCGCCGCCAACCGATTGGAAAGCACCACCTGGAAAATATCCCCTTCTTTTATGTAATGCTTCACCTTATCCACCATCGCGCAATATTCACTCTTGCTAAAAAGCGGCTCGAACCTCACCGCGCGCTTATCGGGCTGCTCACTCTCCGCCGCCCCGCTTCCGCGCGTTCCCGTTTTAATCATGCGCGCCAACTCACCCAGACGCTCGCTTGCCCTTTTGTACTCACGCTCAAAATCCTCCACGCCGATATTGACAATCAAAATTATCTTTTGTCGGAAATTATCAAACGCTATAATCTCGTCGAACAGCATTAAATCCGCGTCGTTAAACCCTTCCTCGTCCTTGCCGCTGAACTCCAAATTCTTTTCGCTATACTTCGTATAATCATAAGAAAAATATCCCACCAGTCCGCCCGTGAATGGGGGCAAGCCACTGATTTTCGGCGACCTGTTCTCATCTAAAATCCGCTGAATCACTGCCTTAGGCGGCTCCGTGAACACCTGCCGCCGGCTCCCCTCGCTCACCGTCGTGGTTCCGTCCTTGACAACCACTTCCATTTTGGGTACAAACCCCAAAAAGGTGTATCTTCCCCATCTTTTAGACGAATCCACGCTCTCAAAAATAAAACAGTGCCTGCTGTGCGCTTTCAGCACACGAAGCAACTCAATCGGCGTTATTATGTCCGAGAACATCTCCACCGAAATCGGGATAGCCCTGTAATCCCCTCTATCAGCTAATTTTTTTGCATCTTCAAAGCTTGGATACATGTCAATCTCCTCATTATTTTTAACCCGCGCAAGCGGAATCCCGCGCCGCGATTACCCATCATAGCTCGCCCGCGTACGCCTCAAGCTCCCTCATATTATCGTCCAGGTCCTTGAGCGCGGACCCCGCCGCCTCCCAATCCGCCTGCTGCTGCGCCGCTTTATATTTGCCAAAGGACTGCACCGTCTTCTCAATCGCGCTCTTTATCCCCTCGTTTTCTTCGTATTTAGGCTCGTTCACCCCAAACAGCGTGGCAAGCGCCTTCTCCAGCGTCGGCTCCATCACCACTTGGTCCCCGTACGCGACCACGACGCCCTTCACCTCCGAAATCCCCTTGTCGCCGCTCGTCAAATACACGGGCTCCACGTAAATAAGCGAGTTTTTAATAGGCACGACCAGCATGTTCCCGCGCACCACCTGCGACCCGCCCTGCCCCCAAAGCGTCAAATCACGGCTTATATTCGGGTCCGTATCTATCTTATTCTCGATTTGATAAGTTCCGTAAATGTTCTGCCCGCTCGGGAAAACATAGCTGACCAGCTGCCCATATTCGCCCTCGCAACGCACGGCAAGCCACGCCGCCAAATTCTCCTTATTCACCAGCGTAAACGGTATCATCGCCACCATTTCCTCGCCTTTATCAATGTTGACAAGGCTGTAATACGCCTGCACCGGCTGCGTTTTTTTGTCGTCCGTCTTCTCATTCGCAATCGCCCACATGCCGTTGCGCTGATAAAATTCCGTGGGGTCCGTAATGTGATATTTGCACAGCATATCCGCCTGAATCGTGAACAGCCACTCGGGATACCGCATGTGCAAAGCCTGCGCCGCCGGCAGGTCGTCGCGCTCAAAAACGCCGGGATACATGCGCGCGTACGCCTTAACCACAGGGTCATTTTTGTCGATTATATACGCCTTTACCGTACCTTCATACGCGTCAACCACGATTTTTACCGAATTCCTTATATAATTAAAATTCCCCTCAAACTCCGCGTACGGGAATTCCGCCGTGGTGGTGTAGCCGTCCAAAATCCACTTGAGCCCCCCGTTATCGTCAACCGTGATGTGCGCGTCGGAATCAATTTCCAGGAACGGAAGTGCCATTTTAGCGCGTTTTACCACGTTGCGGTTGGTGAGCAGACGGCTCTCGCTCTGCACCTGGCTCGAAATCAACATATTCAAATCCGTATATCGGGCGGCAAAAAGCAGTCTATTAGCAAAGTTTAGCTGTATCCCCGCCTGCCCCGCGTATTGGTAGCCGTCGCCTTCGATATCGTCCAGCTCGCCGTCCTTGGTGCCGACAATCACGTAATCATTCGTGGTTTCGCCGAAATACACCCTCGGCTGGTTGACAAGCGGCGCGCCGTCGATTGAGCGCGTGGGAATGTCCTTGATAATCGTGTAAGGCTGCCCTTCCGACGTTATCGCGCTCACCGGGTTCATCACCACGCCCAGCCCGTGAGTGTATTTCATGCGGGTGTTGATGTAGTTTTTGGCGGAGACGTCCAAATTCATCTGATTCATCTCGCGCGCCGACAAATACACCGCGGTTTTCTGCCCGTTAAGCTCATACGCACTGATGTCCGCGTTGACAAACTGATAGTAATTGCGAATGTTCTGAATCTGGTTCAACGTCCGCAAATTTTGATTGTAGTCGGTGACGCGTATATTGCTCACAACGCCCATATTTTGCATGATATCGCTCACCGTTATATCATAATCGATTTCAAAATTTTCCTCAATCATATTGGAGCCGTTTAGGTTGTACGCCGCCCGCGTAAACTCGATATTATTGCTTATATACGGCAATTCCTTCATCGCCTCGTTGGGCAGGACGATAAAAGCCTGCACCACTGCCGCAAGCAACGCCGTCACCACCCAGACTGCGGGGTAAACCGCTATTGTCGCCACGGCGGCGCGGATTTTAAAGCGCGTGACCAGCAAAATCGTGGATATAACAACCGCCAGAAGCAGGTACGGAGCTATGTTATAGTACGTAAGCCACACCTTAATCGCGGTGTACCCCGCCCCGACAAACTCGCGTCCCTGCTCCGTCAGAATCTGCTCCGCCTGAAATTTGTACGTCGTCGCCCTCGCCAAAAAGAACAATATTATGCTTATAATCACGTGCGTTATAATGTTGCGCTCATTTTTTATATTCTTTAATTTTTGGTCCGCGCGCATGTACAACAAGATATAGGCTATCACGTTGAAGAATATCAAAAACTGCATTATTCCCACGATTGCGTCGGTTATCGCCAGCATGAACGGGCGCTGGAACACGTAATACCCCACGTCCTGATGGAAAATCGGATCGCCCAAATTAAACCACTCGCTGTTGGCGAAAAGTAGATACTTTTCCGCAAGGCTATGCCCGAACGTGCCCGCCAGCGCGAAGGCGATAAGGAAGCTGCCCATTATAATAGGAAAGATTTTGTTCATCGTAGCCCGATTTTGGTCAATCGAAGCTATATTGCCGCGGATTATAATCCAATTGATGAAGACAAGCACGAAGATGAAAATAAACACCGCGAGCTGTACTATCACATTCATGTTGAAATCTATCCAAAAAATACGCGTAAACGCACTGCCTATCTCGTAAATTTGAATGTAATTTGCGTATAAATTAAGAAAATACATGCACATAGCCGTCAAAATTGCGATAATCCCAAGCAAAATCAACGTTTTTTTCTTGCCCTTCATCGCTTCACCTCCGCAAAAAGTCTGTTTAAATCCTCAAATTACACAAGCTGCTCCGCAAACCAATCGGGGTCGAATTCCATGAGGTCGGCGGTCGACTCACCCACTCCCACAAATTTTACGGGAATGCCCAATTCCTCCGCTATAGCCAGCGCTATGCCGCCCTTCGCCGTGCTGTCCAGCTTCGTGAGCACAAGCCCCGTTATATCCGTCGCCTCATTAAACGATTTGGCTTGATTCAGCGCGTTTTGCCCTGTCGTGGAATCCAAAACCAGCAGCGTCTCCGTCCGGCGCACTCCGCCGCCGGCGCCCGCCGATTTAATCACGCGATAAATCTTCGCCAGCTCATCCATGAGGTTTTGATTGTTGTGCAGCCGCCCCGCCGTGTCTATAATAAGCTCCTCCACACCCTTCGCCTGTGCGCTGGAAAGTGCGTCAAACACTATAGATGCGGGGTCCGCGCCCTCGCGTTGCTTGACTATCGGCACCCCCGCGCGCTCCGCCCACACCACAAGCTGCTCCGTTGCCGCCGCGCGAAACGTGTCCGCCGCCACAAGCATGACCTGCTTGCCCATTTTTACGTACATATGCGCCAATTTGCCGATTGTGGTGGTCTTTCCCGAGCCGTTCACCCCGATGACCAAGGATACCCTCAGCCCTTCACCCCGCGGCGTTTCCCCGCTGTTTGTTAGGCTTTTCGCAATTATCGCCTTGAGCTTCTCCTTCACCCGCCGATACTCCGTAATACCCTCATCGCGGACGGCATCTCGAAGCTCCGCCGTTACCTTTTCCGCCGCGCGAACGCCGCAATCCGCCATAATCATGGTCTCTTCCAGTTCGTCAAAAACACTGTCGTCCACCCTGCTGAACATTTTTGAAAATATTTTAAGCATATGCCATTATTCCCGCCTTTTGATTTTTGTCATCCTGCACAACCTCATCCAAATTCAGCGTAAGCAGCGTTGAAACGCCCTTTTCCTGCATTGTTACGCCATATAATACGTTCGACACTTCCATCGTCCCGCGCTTGTGCGTTATCATGACGAACTGCGTTTTTCTGCTGTATTCCCGCAAATATTCCGCATAGCGCGCCACGTTGGCGTCATCAAGAGCGGCGTCAATTTCGTCCAGGACGCAAAACGGCGCGGGGCGCACCTTTAAAATAGCCAACAAAAGCGAAATAGCCGTCAACGCCTTCTCCCCACCGCTTAAAAGCTGCATATTTTGCAGGCTTTTCCCGGGCGGCTGCACTTCAATCTCAATCCCGCTGGTCAGCACCTCCTGCGGCTCGGTGAGCTGTAAATTCGCCTTCCCGCCCCCGAACAAGCGGCTGAACACCCGATTAAATTCCGTGTTTATCACCTCAAACTGCTCGCGGAACTGCTGCTTCATAAGGCTGGTCATTTCCTCTATTATCCGCTCTAAATCGCGCTTTGCCGCTATAAGGTCGCTGCGCTGCGCATCCAAAAATTCAAACCGCTCCGCCACTTCTTTAAAGCTTTCAATCGCGCCGACGTCCACATTGCCCAAATCCTTAATCTCCTGCTTGATATCGCCTATTGTTTCCGGATTACGCTGCCTTTCCACGCTTTTATATCCCTGTAAATCCGTCATTGTCAGCTCGTATTCTTCCCACATTTTGAGCAAAATCGCGTCTATTTCCACCTCCGCGCGCTCGTGCTTAGCTTGCAAACGGGAGCATTCTTTTTGCAACGTCAATTGCCGCTCGCTTAATTCGCGGCGGGAATTTTGCGCGCTTCTAACCGCACTTTCCCGCTCTTTTCTCGCGTTTTTGCTGTCCGCCAAGCTCTTCTCCAAATCCGCCAAAATTTCTTCGTACTCCCCTGCTTTTTCCTCTAATTGTGAGCATTTTTGCCTATACCCCGACAACTGCTCGTCAAACCCCGTGGCATACAACGTTTTCTTGCTCAAATTATCCTCTAAACCGCTTATTTGCTCGGCAAGCAGGCGATGTTGTTGTTCCAAAAGTAAAGTGCGCTGACGCGCGTCATTAAACTTTTCCTGAATCCCCGCCAGTTCCTGCACTTTTTTCGCTTTATTATCCTCCAATGCCCGCGCCCGCATTTGGAGCTCGTCTATTTCCGAACGCAATTTCACGTTTTTTTCTTTTAATTCCGCCAGCTCGTTTGCCCGTCCGAATAGACCCACAGAATTCCCCTTGCTTCCGCCGCTTATCGCCCCTCCGGGTATGAAAACCTCGCCTGTCAGCGTGACAATCTTCTGCCTGTTTCCCGAATTTCTCGCATAATTCACGGCATTATCGAAGGTGTCCACAATCACGGTCCGCCCCAGCAGATTCTCCACCACTCCGCGAAATTGCGGGTCAAAATCCACACAATCGCTCGCCACGCCTATAACTCCCTCGCACTTGAGCGGAGTAATCACATTCCCACCCGCGGACGTAAGCGGCAGGAACGTTGCACGCCCCAAATTCCGCTGTTTCAGGTAATAAATCGCCTTTTTCGCGTCTTGCTCGCTCTGCGTGATTATACTCTGAATGCCGCCGCCGAGCGCCATCTCAATCGCCAACTCGAACTCGCGCCGCGCGGACAAAATCTGCGCGACAGTGCCGATTATCCGCGCCCCGTCCAGCTTTCCGCACTCCGCCGCCTGCATAATCCCCTTTACGCCCTTGGAGTAGCCGTCGAAATCCCGCTCCATATCAGCCAAAACCTTAGCGCGGGACTCATTCCCGACAAAACTTCGCTCCGCCCCCGCCAATTCCTTCCCCGTTGCAGCAAGCTCATTTTCCAAAGCCGTCAGCAGCTCGTTTACACGCGTCGTTTCACGTTCTAAATCGGCAACTACACCGCTATTTGCTCCGATTTGCTCTTTAACGCTCATCTGTTCGTCGTCTCTCGCCTGTTTAATACGCACGGTGAAATCGGCAATTTCCTCTTTCAGCCGCCCGTAATTTTCCTGCGCGTTCTCAATTTTGTTTTGTGCCACCTGCGCCTCACTTCTAACCTGCGCGAGCTGCTCCATCACCTGCTTTTGACGTCCCGATTTGCTCTCGCACTCGCCGTCCGCCGTCTTAATTTCCGCATAGCAACGCTCAATTCCCTCGTCAATTTGCGCTATCTCCTTGCACACTCCCGCAATCTGCTCCTCCACCGCCGCCAAATCGCCGTCAATTTCTCCCTGCTCACTTTTGTGTTCCGAAATGGTTTTCAAGGCGTGTACAATTTCCAATTCTTTAAGCTCTTCCCGCAATTTCAGGTACTTTTTCGCCTTTTCCGCCTGCACCGAAAGATGCTGCAACTGCGTCTCCAGCTCGCCGGCAATATCGCCCACGCGCACCAAATTCTCCTCACTTATAGCGAGCTTTCGCAGCGACTCCTCGCGTCGGTACCTATACTTTGAAATCCCCGCCGCCTCTTCAAAAATTTGCCGCCTGTCTTCAGATTTTGCGCTCAAAATCTCGGCAACCTTGCCCTGCCCGATAATGGAATAGCCGTCGCGCCCCAGCCCCGTGTCCATCAAAAGCTCGTGAATGTCCTTTAGACGGCAGGAATTCCCGTTTATCGCGTACTCGCTCTCGCCCGACCGAAAAACACGCCGCGCTATCTTCACATCTTCGTACGGGACGTTCAACGTTTTATCGCTATTATCCAGCGTAATTTCCACTTCCGCGAAGCCGAGGGAGCTGCGTTTTTGCGTGCCGGCAAAAATAACGTCCTCCATCTTGCTGCCCCGAAGCGCGCGCACACTCTGCTCGCCCATCACCCAGCAAAGCGCGTCGGCAATATTGCTTTTTCCGCTGCCGTTAGGTCCCACAATAGAAGTAATCCCCTCGGGGAAATCCAGCCCGGTCTTATTGGCAAAGGATTTAAACCCTTGCATTTCCATCTTTTTCAGCTTCACTGCAATCTTCCCTCTTCTTCCGATTTTGCGAATTTTTGCTCATATTTGCCGCCTATCGCCTGACGCGCGGCATCTTGATGCGCCGACTTTTTGCTCTTGCCAACGCCCCGCGCAATCGGCACACCGTCAATTAGCAGCTCCATTTCGTAAGTTTTGTCATGGTCCTGCCCTTCCTCGCTCACCGTTCTGTACGTCACGACGCTCTTGCGCGACTGTGCAATCTCCTGAATTTCCGTCTTATAATCACGGTTTAATTTATTTTGACGCGCCTGCTCTATCTTGTCGTTCATGCTGTTCATCACAAACTTTTTCGCCGCTTCCATCCCGCCGTCCAAATATACGGCACCGAGTATCGCCTCAAAAACATCCGCAATAATCGAACGTTTCATGTTCATCTGCACGGTTCTGATGTACGGCACCACACCCATTTTTTCCGCCGCTTCCGCCAAGCTCGCCTCGCAAACCAAAGCGGAACACATCTTCGTCATTTTCCCCTCAGCTAAATTGCGGTATTTAAGGTAAATACAGTCGCGGATTATGAGCCCGAGGACCCCGTCGCCCAAAAATTCCAGCCTTTCATATGAGCCCGTCTTTTTAAGGTTAGCATATGAAGTATGAGTCAGCGCCTCCATTAGCAAATTCTCATCATTCATATGATAACCTATAATGCGCTCAATTTCGCGCAATTCATCATATGCTTCTTTTCCTATCACGGCAACTCCCCCCGAAACCAAATCTAACTAGGGCGGAATTCACGTGTTCTCCCGCCCCTATTTTATCCACATTTCTAGCTATTTTTTCGCATTCTCAATGAATGCCGCCGCATCGCCCGCCGTCTTGATTCCGCCGGCGTCTTCATCGGAAATTTCAATGTCAAATTCTTCCTCAAACGCCATAATCAACTCAACGAAGTCCAATGAATCAGCGCCTAAATCATCGGTCAAGACTGCTTCTGCAGTCACTTTTTCAACGTCAACGCCTAATTGATCCGCAATAACCGCCGCCACTTTTTCAAACTCCATTACAATCGCTCCTTTCAAAAATTAAGACTCCACTCAACAGATAGCATATCATGACTTGCGGAATTAGTCAAGCACTTTTTTTCCGGAGAGTGGGCGAAGGCATGTCACACAAAATTCAGCCGGAAAACAATTGCATTTTATTCCGGATTTTCATAACGCTCCGCTCCCTAGCTATGATATCTCTCTCGCCTCCAAATTTGCGCCAACATGCTTGCATTTTTTAAAGTCCAACCAAACATCCTCTAATAAAGAATTATCAGTCACGTAAGCCAAAGACAACACCACATTCCCCACTCCTTTATGTATTGACTGCCCAACCAGACGAGGCGCTAATACAATATATTCAATCATTTCCCCTTCAAACGAGAAGGCGCGTTCGCATTTTGCAATCCAATAATTGGATTTATTCTCGGCGGTCATACCATTTATCAATTCAGCCTTGACGGGTATATGCTTTATCAATTTAGCCTTCATTGGCAACTGTGATTCCAAATCCGCAATCCCATTGTCAACGCTTAGCAAATCTAAGGTAATAAGCTGCTCTTGCGCAATTTTTGAAATCTCGCCCTCGATAGACAACAAATCCGTATAATCAATCTCGATAGGATTAGGACGCAATCCGATAAGAATTATTCCTACTTTGTTTTTCAGGGCAAATTGAATATCCCAAAGGATGTTTGCTTGGATGAAAAAGCAATCTGCACCCGCAGCCGCATCGCCAAAAAGCTTGGCTTCAAGATCTATGCATACTTCGATTTTATCGTTTTTAATAAGATTTTTGCCGTAGACATAAGTGAGCGTGAAATGTTTCCAATGCTCTGTGAGCCCCAGCTGTTCAAATGGTATTTTTACAATTTCAATTTGCGCCAATAATTGCGCCTTAAACAGCTCGACTATAGGCGAAAATACACCTTTAACTTCATCGTTAAGCTTTTCTACAAACACGATGTGGTTCCCGTTTGTCAAATTTTTAATTTCGGTTTTCTCGCTATTTTTATCCTTAACCATGTTAAATACAGAGAGTCTGACGCAAGTGGATATAAATGATGTCTTTATGGTATTTCCCGCTGCCAATTTCACAATATCCCATTGTTTTACGGCAAAGCTTTCAGGCTCGGTTTCTTTTAACGCTGCGAATTTTTGGTCTAACAATTCTATCGTTTTTTCTGCGGTATCACCCAATCGCAATAAGTTCATTACCATTGTGAAATTGCGGTCTTCCGCGTGAGTTTGCAATACATAAAATAACAATGCCTGCAAAAAAGCAGTATCCAGCTTTTCCCAAAATGGGTCATCCGACTTTTTGTACTGCGCTGTATTCTTGATAAGGCTCCTGCTCACAGTCAACACATCACGCGGTATTTCGATACAATCAAAAGGGTCATAATTCGGCATCATTTTGTTGTTACAAGTGAACAAGCTTACCTCGAACCCTTTTTGAGTGAGCCGCGGGACTAGTTTTTCATATAGTTCACGGCTCGATTCCGTGACTACCGCGCCGGTGTTTTCTTCAATGTTCTCCAGAATAAATTGCTCTTTATCTTGGATGCCATCGTTTAAATCCAGCCATTTTATCTGTGACATAAGCGCCCTCCCTCTACATAATTATTTATGAATTCCTTGTTATTTTTCAACGCTTTTTGTCCTATCCTTAAGCATAAAAACGACAACGCACAGCTCATGCACCACCAGCGGAACCAGAGACAATGCCGCTAAATACAACCATTCCATGCCGGACAACGGCGTCGTTTTGAACAGCTCGTTGAGGAACGGAATTTCCGTCGCCGCGACCTGCAAGGCGACACCCCCTAAAAACGCGGCTATCATCAATTTATTTTCGGCGTGATTCATTCTGAACACCGACCGCCGCACGTCCCGCATTCCTATCGCGTGGAATAATTCCGAAAGCGCCAGCACCGTGAACGCGTACGTCTGCCCCCGTTCCAACGAACCGCCCGAGCCCCAAATAAACGCCAGCATCGTAATTATCCCTATAATTGCGCCATATCCCACCGTCAGCGCAATGCCTCCGCGGGCAAATAAATGCTCCTTGGGGTCACGCGGTTTGCGGCTCATAATTTGACTCGCCGCGTTTTTATCCGCCCCGAGCGCAAGCCCCGGCAGCGAGTCCGTAATCAAATTTACCCACAAAATTTGAGTGGCGCGCAGAGGCGCAGCCAGCCCGGAAAGAATCGCCGTCAGCATCGCCACAATCTCGCCAAAATTGGACGAAATCATGAACAAAACCGCTTTCCTTATATTTTCGTAAATCCCCCGCCCTTCTTCAATCGCCTTCTCAATGGTGGCGAAATTATCGTCGGTTAGCACCATATCCGCCGCGCTTTTAGCGACGTCCGTGCCGGTTATGCCCATCGCCACCCCGATATCCGCGTTCTTGAGCGACGGCGCGTCGTTGACCCCGTCCCCCGTCATAGACACTATATTCCCATTGTTTTTCAACGCCTTGACAATCATCACCTTATGCTCCGGCGACACGCGCGCAAAGACGCACAGCCCGCCGATTCGCTCCGCAAGCTTGTCAATCGCGGCTTCGCCCTCGCCGAACGCGTCAAGCTCCGACCCCTCCATGCACTGCTCAATCGTCTCCGCAATGCCCAATTCGTGCGCTATTGCAAACGCCGTCTCCTTGTGGTCGCCCGTTATCATGACGGTTTTCACGCCCGCTTTTTTGAAAATCCGCACCGCGTTCGCCGCCTCAGGACGTGGAGGGTCCATCATGCCCATAAGCCCCACAAATATAAGCTTATCCTCGGCTAATTCCTCGCCCTTCTCATACTCGCGCCGCGCCAACGCAAGCACCCGCAACGCCGACTGCGCCATCTCCCCCGTAGCCCCGTGGATGCTTGCCAAATCCGCCTTGTTTATCGCGCGAATGTCCTCGCCCTGAACCCGAATATGTGTGCACCTCTTAAGGATTTCATCCGCCGCGCCCTTCGTGTACGCAACTCTGCCATTCTCCGTTTCGTGCAGGGTCGTCATCATTTTACGCACGGAATCAAACGCCTTTTCGCTTATCCGCGGATATTTTTCATCTAATTTAACCTTGTCCGTCTTCCATAATAATCCCAAATCCAAAAACGCCGTTTCGGTCGGGTCGCCAATCCGCGTGCCGTCATCGCTTATCACCGCGTCATTGCACAGCAAAAACCCTTGCAGAAGCTCCTCGTCAATCTCGTCATTTACGTCGCTGAGCACACCGTCGCCGCCACGAATTACGCTCTGTTTAACCACCGTCATCCTGTTTTGAGTGAGCGTACCCGTCTTGTCCGAACAAACTACCGTCACCGCCCCCAAAGTTTCCACCGCGGGCAGCCGCTTTATAATGGTATTCACCTTCACCAGCCGCTGTACGCCCAAGGCGAGCACAATTGTAACTATCGCGGGCAGTCCTTCCGGCACCGCTGCGACCGCGAGCGAAATAGCCGTTATCAACATCTCCGCTATCGGCTTATCGCGGATTATCGCTACCAAAAAAAGCAAGGCGCAAATCGCGACCGTCACGACCCCCAACAGCTTGCCGAGGTCCGCCAGCCGCTTTTGCAGGGGGGTCATCGTCTCGTCCGCTTCGTCTATCATTTTGGCGATTTTCCCTATTTCCGTCTTCATTCCCGTCGCGCACACGACGCCCTCGCCGCGCCCGTACGTCACCTGCGTGGTCATGTACGCCATGTTCGCCCTGTCGCCAAGCGGGAGATTTTCGCCTTTTGCCGCCGTAAATTGCGCGTCCTTTTCCACGGGAACGGATTCGCCCGTCAACGCCGACTCGTCCACTTTAAGATTAGACGTAAAAATCAGCCTCAAATCCGCGGGAATTTGCCGCCCCGCCTCCAGCACAACCACGTCGCCCGGCACCAGCTCCGGCGCGGATATTTCCTGCACCACGCCCGCGCGCCTCACCAAACAAACGGGCACGGTCAGCCGTTTTAACGCCTCCAACGCCGCCTGCGCCTTGCCCTCCTGCACCACGCCTATTATCGCGTTGATGAGGATAACCGCCAAAATTATCATGCTGTCGCTGATTTCGTTTAAAAAAATGCAGACCGCCATCGCCGCAAGCAGGATGTATATCATCGGCTCGTTTAATTGCGCGATAAACATCTGGAAATACGTCTTAGGTTTTTTCTGCTTGAGCTCATTCGCGCCGTACTTCTCCAGACGCTCCCCCGCCTCCACGACTGTCAGCCCGCTATTTATATCGGCTCCAAGCTCTTTTTCCGATTCATCAATCGTCTTTTGCGAAAACATCAATATCCGCCCCTTCGGTAGATATTGTATCCCATTTTGCGGTTTTTGTCAATAGGCAACCGAATAATTTTCAAAAGTCCTGATGTTAAAATCCGCGAACTCACCCACTCGTGAATTCTGTATAATATAGGCGGCGTCCATGTCCGCCTCGGCGGGGAAAATCGTGCTGAATTTGCCGTATGTTATCACGGGTCTGAACTCCGCGTCAGGGTGGGAATACACAACCGTATCCGCGAATTCATGCGGATTCATCTGCGAAAAGAACAACACCAGCGTATAATTCCCGTCTTTCACATATATTTTGTCGGTATCCAGCGCGTCAGCGAACTTCACCGCGTCGCCGAATCCGTCATAAAACTGCCTAGCGATTCGCCCCCCGTACTCTCCGCCGAAATACCGCACATTAAACGCAATAAACCCTACCAAAACCGCCGCGCATATCAAATATCCCGCTTTCCCCGCGACCCTCTCAGCTGTAAAGTAAATCCCTTCACAGATGAAATAAACTATCGGAATGTATATAAAATTTATGCGGTTTATATTTATGTTTATAATACTGCCCAAAATTACGGCGCAAGCCAGCCAAAGCGCCATTATAAGCGAGTGACCGCGGCGGCGCGCGACCGCCCAAATCCCGATCGGGAGAAATGGCGTGAGGAAAATATACGTGGTGCCGATTGACTCGATGGAATTCCAAATAAGCCCGTCATTCTGCGTAATTATGAGCTTTATAAGATTGTAAAAATTTTGAGCGACGGAATCAAGCATCACCGTGCTTCGGAATGTCGTGAGCCGCGGAACGGTGAAAAGCGGCGTTGCAATTTCGCCGAGCTTAAAAATATTGACGATATAAAACAAGATTATAGGCACGGAAATTATTGCGAAGACGCCCGCCGCACACAATATACGGCGCAGGGGAATCGTCTTTTTCCATAGCAAGAATACCGCCAAACACAGCACAAACAGGGGCATAATAAGGCACACCGTCGCGTATGAGTACATCGAAAGCGCCAGAACCGCCGCCGCCGCGCATAACGAGAGAGTGTTTTTATTTTGCAGCGCGACCACGATTAAGTAGACCGCAATGAGGAAAACGCCGGGTAACGCGTTAGATTCCAGCGCCCAACGTGAAATCATTATATGCCATGGGCAAATCGCCAACATAAACATTGCCGTCAGCGATTTTACGGCTTTATCGCGGGCTGTTTCGCTTGCCGAAAGGCGTTTGACCAAAAAGTACAGGACAATCGGCGAGGACACTCCCAGCAGCAAGCTGCCCAATCTCGCGGTGAACACGCTAAGCCCGAAAATCCGCACAAACACGGCGGTAATATACATCAGCAGCACATTTTGACCGCTGCCCCAGCTTATCGCGTAGACCGGCATGTGCGTACCGTTGCGGTCGATGCCGAAAAATGCCGTCGCCCACGCGTCGTATCCCATCGACGCCTCGTCCTGATTTAGCCCGCCGGGAACTTCCAAAAAAGCGATAACTCTCACCAAAATCGTTAGCGCGGCGATTGCCCAAAATAGAATTTTTTCATGGCGGACGTACCACGGATTTTCCGCCATCACGCGGCGCGGCAAAAAAAAGGCAATAATCACCAATGTCGACATAAAAATAGCCGCTATAATGTTAAACATTTGCATGTTCATTCAGCCCTTTCATATATCGGTATCGTATCTAATTCAGCAGGAGTAACGACGAATTCACCCTTGCTGTTCGCAATTTCATTCGTCCAAAAATTCCGCCATTTTCCCGCGGGGAGGTAAACATTTTGAACGCGCTGCTCGGGGAAAATCACGGGCGCAACTAAATATTTTCTGCCGAACATATATTGATGGCTTAACCCCCAAACCCGCTCATCATGCGGAAAATCCAATGCCATCGCCCGCATGAGCGGCAAGCCCGTCCTGCAACTCTCCGCGAGCTCTTCCTTTATATAGTCCATCATCTCATATCTCAATTTTATGTATTTTACGGCGATTTTTTCGACCTCGTCCCCAAAACACCACGGCTCATGGCGGCGGCTGTCAATATCCGAGTGCGCCCTGAAAAACGGCATAAAAGAGCCCAATTGCATCCATCTGGCATACAATTCAGGCGTGGCGTCCTTGAAAAATCCGCCCGCGTCCGCGCCGCAAAACGAAATCCCGCAAATTCCTAAGTTTAAGCACATATAAATCGAAGCCGCCAAATCCGCCCAGCTGCTGGCATTATCGCCCGTCCATATCGCCGTATACCGCTGACTGCCCGCAAACGCCGCGCGCGACAAAACGAACTCCGCCCCCGATTCCGCCGCCGCCCTCGCCACTCCCAAGGCGTACGCGTTATGGTGCTTCACAGGCGCGGTTTTCTCCTTTCGGACAAGGTCCGCGGGCTCGTTCATATCATTCCAAATGCCCGCCACCCCAAAGTCGAGAAGGTTCTCCTTAATCTGTTTTGCCCACCATTGGCGGGTTTTAGCGTCCTCAAAATCGGGGTACGCCACGCGCCCTGCCCACGCATTGCCACGCGCCGCAATTTTCGGAATTTCACGCGCGTACCGTGCCGGAATGTTCGGGTCGATTACCGCAACCACTTTAACGCCCATTTCATCAAGCTTTTTAATCATCGCGGCGGGGTTCGGGAAACGTTTTTTATCCCACGAGAAAACCCGATATTTCTTCATATAATGTATATCCAAATACACCGCGGACAGCGGAATTTCGCGCGCACGGAACCCCTCGACAACCTCAAGAACTTCCGCCTCCGTTTGGTAACTATAGCGGCTCTGCGCAAATCCCAACGCCCAATCCGGCGGCATTTTCATACGCCCCGTAACAGCGGTGTACTGCTCAATTATTTCGCTCAAACTGCCGTGAAAATGCCGTATATCCAGCTCATCCGCGCCGGAGCGCTCAACGCTCCACTCCCCCTGCCCACGGGAATCCAAATCAAAAATCAGTTTCTCCGCCGAGTTTATGAAGTATCCGTCGAAATCCCCTCCGACCCCCGTAATCACCAGCGGAATTGCGCGATAATATGGGTATTCATCGCGGTTCATGAGCGTTATCACCTGCCCGCGCTTGTTTATGAACTCACCCATATCACCCAGCCCTAATATTCTGGTTTGCGGCGTTATTTTATAGCTTTTTTTCATCACGCAGCCCTTCCATTCCTAAACCCGTAAAATCCCCCATATACAAGCGTTTTCTTTCATTTTCCAATGCAAAACTTTGAAAATATTTCTTCTATAATTTTTTCGCTGACGTTTTCGCCTATTATTTCACCCAGCGCCGCAATTGCTCCCTCAATTTCGCTTAAAACCGCGTCAGGCGGCACATTTTCCTTATTCACATCGCTCAAAATTGCAATGGCGCGTTCCACCTGCTGTTTTTGGCGCGAATTTGAAATAATCGGCTGTTTAAGCAGATTTTCATCGCCTCCGCACACTTTAGCAATTTCGGCATACAACTCGTCCATGCCCGTGCCGTTTTTCGCGGAAATGTGCAGTATCACATCATTTTCCACAGACCGCGGCAAATTCAATATCTGCTCCTTATCGCTCTTGTTCACGGCTATAATCCGCTTTTTCCCCGCAGTTTCACGCAAAATCCGTTCATCCTCCGCGTTGAGCGAACGCGAACCGTCCAGCACCACAATCACCAATTCCGCCCGTTTTATCTGCTCCTGTGCGTGAGAAATCCCTATTTTTTCAATATGGTCATCAGTCGGGCGAATCCCCGCCGTGTCCGCAAAATTCACTAAATTACCGAGAATATTCGCCTGTTCCCGTAGAACGTCACGGGTCGTCCCCGCCACATCCGTCACAATCGCCCGTTCCTGCCCCAAAATCGAGTTCAGCAGCGAGCTTTTGCCCACGTTCGGCGCGCCCGCAATCGTAGCATTAAGCCCTTCCTGCAAAATAATCCCAATATTAGACGTCTTTTTGAGCTTCTCCAGCCCCGACGACGCCCCGCGAAGCCCTTCCGCTAACCTCACACGCGGAATATCGGCATTATCATCGCTAAAATTCATATCCGCCAGTAGCTCCGCCGCAAGCTCTATCAACTGCCCGCGAATCCTTCTTATTTCACCCGCAAGGCTATCCCTCACAAGGTCATTTGCCGCCGCTTCCAGCGCATTTTCCGTCTTTGCATGGACGATATTCCCAATCGCTTCCGCCTGTGTAAGGTTTACGCGTCCGCTCAAAAAAGCGCGGTGAGTAAACTCCCCCGCCATCGCCTGAACCGCACCCGCCGCAAACAGCTGATTCATCACCATTTTCCCCACCACGCCGCCACCGTGACAGTGTAGCTCCACGACATCCTCGCCGGTGAAGCTATTAGGTGCGCAAAACACAACCACCAGCGCATCATCAATAAATCGGCTGTTATCCCCGAAAAAATGCACCTTAGTCCGTTCCATATAACGCGGCGGTAGCTCCCTAACATTGGCGTCACAAATTGAATTTGCCGCCTCAATCGCCCGCAAACCGCTAACTCTAATCACACAAACGCCTCCCACCCCTCGCGGAGTGGAAATAGCGCAAATAGTATCATTTATGTTGTTCATGCTACTCGATGTACACCTGCACGGTACGCCGCCCGAACGCCAACGCCTCGGAGTGCGTATTAAAGCACAAATCGACCTTATTGCCGCGGATTGCGCCGCCCGTGTCAGCCGCAACCGCCGCCCCGTAGACGTAGCCGCCGCCGTCCGTTTCCACGTAAACGCGCGACCCCAGTGGAATAACCTTCGGGTCTACCGCTATTACGCCCCGTTGAGCCACCGCCCCCGTAGCCGTCCTGCCGTTGCCCGAGCCCGTACAAATCGTACAAGCGCAATATGCCGTCGCCGTCGCGGTTATCACCTTAGAATAACGCGTCACATCACCGCGCCCCGCAAGGACAATCCTCTCCGTCGGACGCGGCGCTTCCGGCTTCTCCGTCGGTTTTACGGTCGCTTTCGGCTTAGGCGTCGGAGTTTGCTCAATTTCTACCTCTTCCTCCGCCAAAATCGGCTCCGCCTCCAGCGCAATGGTTTCCGTTATTTCGGGGTTATTCTGCACAATTTCTTCCGCAGGCTGCAACCCGTAAACCCCCGTCGCGCTCACCGCCGTCAAACCTATCGCCGCCAACATACCGCATATCAAAACATTTACTCTGTCATTTTTAAAGCTCATTTTTGCGAGTATTTTCTTAATTTGCTCTAAGAACATAGGAACACTCCTTTTCAAAAAACACTCTATATATCTTTATATCATATTTTTAAAAGTTTGTCAACACTTTTTTTGGGAATTTTTCCCAAAACTCCCTAAACAAGCGGAAAATTTCTTGTTGCATTTTTCGACTTAATGTGATACAATGCAATTAGGTGAGGTTGATGTTGAAAAAACTGTGTACCGTAGTGATTCTAATAATTACCATAAATGTCGGCTCCGTGAAAGCCGCTGTTTTTAGCGATATTTCGCTGTACGCATGGGCAGCGGAAGCGATTGAGCGCCTTGCGGACGCGAGAATTATGTTGGGCACGGGCAGTCAAAGCTTCAGCCCCGAACGCCCCATCACACGCGCTGAATATATCGTTACTATGATGCGCATAATCGGCGAAAATAACACGTCGGCAAGCGATAATTTTCCGGATGTGCCTTCCGATTCCTACTATTATGAAGCGGTCGGCAAGGCAAAAGCCATGGGGCTGGTAAACGGGCGCGATGACGGCAATTTTGCCCCCGGGGAGCCGGTTTCGCGGCAGGACATGTTCGTCATGGCGGGGCGCACTCTGGAAAAAACCTCCCGCACTCTTTCAGCCGTGACAACCGCGATTTCTTTTGTCGACGAGCGCGATATTTCGGATTACGCAAAGCCCTACATATCTAAGCTTGCAAATTACATAAGCGGCAATGACGAAGGCAAAATCAACCCGCGTGAAATAGCGACGCGCGCGGAAACGGCGGTATTTGTCGATAGATTGCGTCCTCAATTTACCGATTCTCCCGCGCCGGCGCCCACCGCGGCGCCTACCGTCGCACCCACTATCGCTCCGATTGAAAGCGGCACCGCTATTTTAGGCAAATCAGCGGCAACTTTGGAGCAAGCTAAGGCGTGGGCGGCAAACAACGGCGCAAGCCAAAAATATATTGATGCGGCGGAAATATATTGGAAATACGGTGATTTGACCGGGATTCGCCCCGATGTTTTATACGCGCAGGCGGCTAAAGAAACGCGCTACGGCAATTTTGGCGGGCGGGTTACTATAGAAATGAACAATTGGGCGGGCATCAAAACCGCCGATGCCACGGGGGATGAGCCCGGCGACCACGAGTCTTTCCCCACCTCGGATGATGGCATTCGTGCACATTTTAACCACGTTGGCGCATATATTGGCATTGCGCCGATAGGTACGCCTCACGCGCGTTATCACGTTGTTGCCGCTATTTCTTGGGCGGGCAGCATTCGTTTCGTTGAGGAATTCGGCGGGCGTTGGGCTCCCGAAATAAGCTACGGAACAAGCATCGTCAGCGGATATCTCAACGATATGGTGAATTTCAGCGTCCCGCAGCCCCCCGCACCTATTGATAAATCCAAAAAAGTGGTGTATTTAAGCCCTTCTAACCAATATCTCAACTTGTACTCGTGGGGTATGACTAATGAAGGCGAACAGATGATTATGCTTGGCGACATCCTCAAAAACGAGCTTACTTCCATGGGTTTTAACGTTGTCGTCGCCAATCCGTCCTCCACATTTGAGGAGCGCGCTGCCGAAGCCGTAAGTTGCGGGGCATTTTGCTACGTTGCCCTTCACACCAATGCCGCAAATAAATCCGTCACGGGCACGGAAATTTATTACCGTCAGGACAGCGACGAGAGTTATAATTTGGCGTCCTTCCTGTATGGCAAGGTTGCGCCCTTTACACCGTCGAACGACCGCGGTTTGAAAAACGGTACGGCGGCAAAACTCCTTGAAATAAGGCTTCCCAACACTCCGAATTGCTTGATTGAAATTGATTTTCACGACGTCGCTCCCATGGCGCAGTGGCTGGTTGAGCATAAAACCGAAATAGCCCACCTGCTCGCCGAAGGAATTGCGGAATATTGGTCTAATTAGCCTTTAACCATGACCGCGAAAACTTTTGGAGATGTCCTTTCATCCCATAAATTGTTACGAAATTATTACAACATAGATTTTTTTTTGCTAAACCACTTGACATAATTGCGAAAATATGCTATAATATAATTAACAAAGGTGATTATCTAAGGGGGAATTTAAAATGTGCGGAGTAAGAGATAACATATTGGTGAATGGGGCTCTTGCCATGGGCAAATCATTTCGCAATAAATATCCTGAATCTTTGAAGAAAAACACACCCGGTGACGCGTTGTGCGCTTTTTGCGATGAATTTAACATGGAGCGCCGCATAACGCGCGATTTGTCCCGATAAATGGCTCACACCTTTATTTTCACGGGCAATAATATCGAAATGGCACAGGAACGCGCTAAGCGGCAGGCTGCTCATGTCGGGGACATAGTTATCGCGAATAATCAGCGATTCGACCCCGATAATGAGGGGAAGCCCGCTTTTTCAATTGAGGGTGTGCGGCGTTTGCAAAATGAGGTGTATGCCGCGCCATTTGGCGAAAATAAAATAATAATCGTCCCGAATACGGATTTGATGGGGATCCCCGCGCAAAATGCTATGCTTAAAATTCTCGAAGAACCTCCTGAAAACTGCGTATTTTTTTTGGTTGTAGAAAATCCTAAAAAACTTTTGCCCACTATTCTCTCGCGCGCCGAGCTGGTCCGCACCCCCGCACCCTCCGAGCTCGAATTTATAAATCAAACTAAAGCGAAAAATCCCGAATTATATAAAAATATTTCCAACCTGGCGGTGCGTGCTTTTTCCGGCAAATCCGCCGATAAATATCGCGCAATTACGTTTTTAAACGAGTGCAAAGAAGACAAGCGCGACGTCCTGAACATCCTCAAATGCATTTTTTCCTTGCATTCCGAAGACACTTCTGATATAATAACTAAGGCGGTTATACAAGAGCGTCTGGCTTCAGCCGAGCAGCGGCTTGCCGGGAATTGCAATTGGAATACCGTCGTCTGGGGGATTTTTACTGAAAGAAAAAGGTGATTTTACTGATGATAGAGGTAATCGGCGTAAGATTTTCCACAAATGTTTCCAGAGTTATTTATTTTAAACCGAACGGGCAAAAGTTCAACGTCGGCGACCAAGTTATTGCCGAAGCTCCGCGCGGGTTGGAATTAGGCGATGTTGCTATTGCCAACAAAAACATTGATGAAGTGGGCAACAAGCACGAAATTTTTTCTATTGTACGCCGCGCAAGCGACGCGGACTTGCAGACCCTAAAGCAAAACAAAGAAAAAGAGGTACAAGCCCTGCAAATATGCGCCGAAAAGATAAAGCTTCACGAATTGGAAATGGACCTCATAAGCGCTCATTACACCTTCGACCGTTCCAAAATCTTGTTCTACTTCACTGCCGACGGGCGCGTCGATTTCCGTGACCTCGTCAAGACTCTGGCTTCGGTTTTCCGCACACGCATTGAGCTGCGTCAGGTGGGAGTCCGCGATAAGGCAAAAATCCTCGGCGGCATCGGCATTTGCGGGCGCACCCTCTGCTGTGGGACCTTTATGCGCGATTTTGAGCCGGTATCCGTTAAAATGGCTAAGGAGCAGGGGTTATCGCTTAATCCCGCGAAGATTTCGGGCTGCTGCGGGCGGCTTATGTGCTGCCTCAAATACGAGCAGGTGGCATACGACGATTTGATGAAAACGCTGCCCGGTTACGGCGCGGTGGTGGAGATTAAGGTGGGCGGAAAGCCTGAACGCGGCGTGGTTGAAAACATGTACGTTCTACGCGGTTTAGTGAAGATAAAGCTGGAAAAGAGCAACGAACACCACATACTTAAAGCGGAAAATGTAAAGGTGATTAAAAAAGGAACATGGCGGCAGGGCGATGAAAACACTGAAGAGGAAGAGGCGTCAAAAGACCTCGAATAGAGGCGAAATGCTCATTTTTAATATGCGTCGGCTCGCTGTCACGCTCATAGCGGAGGTATCTTATGCCTGAATTGCTCGCTCCCGCAGGGAATTTTTCAAAACTGCAAACAGCTTTTCAATACGGCGCTGATGCCGTTTATTTTGGTAATGAAGATTTTTCTCTACGCAGCAGTGGATTTAACGACGAAGACTCCCTCGCATCCGGCATCCTCCACGCCCACACTCTGGGCAAAAAAGCCTATATTACCGCTAATATTTTTGCGCACAACCGCGATTTAAACGCCCTGACGGAATACATAAAGCTTGCGAAGGAATTCTCGGCTGACGCGATAATAGTGAGTGATTTAGGGGTTTTTGAGTTGTGCCAACGCCACGCGCCGAACATTGATATTCACATAAGCACACAGGCTAACTGCACGAATAGTTTTTCCGCGCAAAAATGGCATGAAATGGGCGCAAAGCGTATCATCCCGGCGCGCGAGCTTTCCTTTGACGAAATACGCGAAATACGCCAAAATACCGCTCCCGAGCTGGAATTGGAGCTGTTTGTCCACGGCGCGATGTGCGTAGCCTATTCGGGACGCTGCTTGCTTTCGTCCTATCTCGCGGAACGTGACGCAAATAAAGGGGAATGCGCGCAGCCTTGCAGGTGGGAATTTGAGCTGCTGGAGGCAAAAAGCGGCAATCATATTCAGGCTTTTGAAAATCGGCGGGGCAGCTTCTTTTTTAATTCTAAGGATTTATGCCTTATCCGGCGCATTGCCGACCTGGCTGAAATCGGCGTGAATTCGCTGAAAATCGAGGGCAGAAACAAATCTGAATACTACTTGGCGACGATAGTTAAGGCGTATCGCACGGAAATTGACAACTTCCTCTCGGGGCAACCCCTCGACCCGAATTCCCTTGACGAGGTTGAAAAGGTGAGTCACCGCGAATATTGCGAGGGTTTCGCCTTCGGGGCGCAGGCAGGGCAGGTGTACAGCACCTCTTCTTACATAAGAAATTGCGATGTTGTGGCGGTGATTCTGGATTGTCAAGAGCGGGAAAACGGCGATTTTAGGCTGCTTGCGGAACAGCGCAACAAAATAAACCGCGGTGACGCCTTAGAAATTTTGCAGCCCGTCGGCAAAAATATTGCGATTGACCATGCTGAAATTTTCGATGAGGAAGACGCGGAATTAGCCTCAACGCCCCACGCCGCCATGAAATATTGGCTTAAATGCCCGATTCCCGCGCAAGTCGGAAGTTTTGTGAGAAATGTGCATAAGATATAATCGGAGGAGATTTTATGAAAATTCTAGCGGTAAACGGAAGTCCGAGAGAGCTTGGAAACACGGCGCAAATGCTAATAAGCGTGCTTGATTTTTGCAAGGAGCGCGGCGCGGACGTCGAGTTTTTTCAGGCAGGGGGGCGCGCGGTGCAAGGGTGCCTCGCTTGCGGCTTTTGCACCAAAAAAAAGGGCAAATGCGTGACAAAGGACTGGATAAACGAATTATATCCCAAAATGAAGTCCGCCGATGCGATTCTTTTGGGGTCACCCACCTACTTTGCCGATTTAACCCCCGAAATTAAGGCGGTAATCGACCGTTGCGGGTACATATCGCGCGCGGACGGCAATTCATTAAGCCGCAAAATCGGCGCGGGCGTGTGCGCGGTTCGGCGCGCGGGGAGCATTCACGTTTTGGACTCAATCCAGCACTTTTTCCTTATAAACGACATGATTGTCCCGGGCAGTACATATTGGAACATGAGTGTCGCGCGCGATATTGGCGAATTTTCTTTGGATGACGAGGGCGTTTCCACCATGCAGCGCCTTGCCGAAAATATTATGTGGCTGCTGGAAATGAAGAGTACGAATGCAAAATAACGTGTAATTAAGCGATTTTTAGCAACTATGCGCATCTCGCCCGCTTAAATATCGAAATTTGTCGTAAATATCCTCTTGCTTTTTTGCGGATAATATGATATAGTATGCTTGTAGAGGTGATTCTTTGCAGAAACGATTGAGGCTGCCAAAATCTTCGGCAACCGGAAAAAAGGTTATTGTGCCGTCACGCAGCGTGAAAAAGTCCAACTCGACTAAACGGCTTTTAACCGCAATAAAGCACAGGCATCGATTTGCCCGTCGCAATATTCGTGTAGACAAGGCTAATGGGAAGGTCATTACGTCGAGCTTTTTCCGACCCCGCCCGCTTATCCATAAAATCGCTTCATACGCGGCGATAATCGCGATTTTGACCGTGGGCACCCTGAGCTCGTTTTACGCGTTCGACCTGCGGATTGGCAACGAGGTTATCGTAAACGGCAGCAGCGTGGGGCTTATTTCGGACGATGCGGAATTTGCCGCTCTGCTCACTGACGTACGCAATTTGATTATTGCGGCGGCGGACGGGATGGGCACCGGGAGCAGCGCGCAGGACTTGGATGTGACGTTTATCCCGCGTATAGTGCGGAGCAAGGACGTTACGTCGGAGTTCACACTGCGGCAAAACATGCTCGCGGGCGTGGACCAGATGGTTCACAGCTACGCGATTTACGTCAACGGCGAGCTTATCTGCTCCTGCATCGAGGAAGAGGACGCTTTTGAGGCGCTGAGCATAGTCCGCGGGCAGTACAACAAGGGCGGGCTGCTGGAGGCGGAGTTCCTCGACGAGGTGTCCGTGCGCAAAGAATTCGTCCCGATTACTCAAGTTTTGCCGATGATAGGGGTTATTGCGGCGCTAAACGGCATGTCGCAGCACCGCGAATTTTACACCGCCACGACGCAGGAGGACCTCGCCAACATAGCCGACCGCTTCAACATGACCATCGAGCAAATACGTGAAATAAACAGCGGAATCGACGATATCGCGGCTCCCGGCGTCAAGGTGAACGTCCTAAAGACGCAATCGGTCATCAACGTGCAGACTAAGTCTGTCGAAAAGTATAAAAAAGAGATGGATTACGCGGTAAATACCGTCAATGACAGCTCGCTCCTTAACGGCACGACCACCGTTTCCAAAAAGGGGCGGGTGGGCATCAGCGAGGTTACGGCGACGGTTATAAGCGTAAACGGGCAGGAAGTTGAGCGCATACCTATATCTGAAATTGTCTCTCGCCAGCCGATTGATGAGGTCGTTCGCGTGGGCACGAAGAAGGGCGTCGCTTATGTTGCCGCCGCTGCTTCAAGCGGTTTCTTGCGCCCTGCTACCGGTGAGGTCACGTCAGTTTTCGGCATGAGGGGCTCCGAGATGCACACGGGGCTTGACATTGGCGCAACTTACGGCGCGGCGGTCAGGGCAGCGATTGGCGGAACCGTGATACTTTCGGGCTGGAATGGGAACTATGGTCTTGCGGTGCGCGTTGACAGCGGTGGCGGTATGCTCGAGATTTACGCGCATTGCAGCGAGCTTTTGGTGACGGAAGGCGATGTTGTCCGCCAAGGCGACGTAATCGCGCGCGTAGGCAACACGGGACGCTCCACCGGCACGCATTTGCATTTTGAAATACGCAAAAACGGCACACCCGTCAACCCCGCTCCCTATATCGATTAAAAGCCTCGTTATTAAAAAAAATCTTCCGTTTGACAAAATTTTTGTTGACATTTCCCTTCCGTCGTTATATACTAACTAGAGAGTGACAAAAATGCCGATAAACGCAACATAACTTGCAAAAAGACGTCGCAACCGCGCTATATAATAGCGAAAACCGCTTTTGTTCCGGTTTTTTAGGAAATTCGCTTATCTATATATATTCAGGGTGATAAATCAGAGATGTCGCCCCGATAGGACGCCGTGATTAAAACTTGCGAAAATTTTGATTATGGCGCCATACCAATGTGAAGGAGTTGATGTTTTGTGTCATCTAGAAAAATTCTGGTCGTCGACGATGAAGCGCCTATTGTTGACATCTTGCGATTTAACTTAAAGAAAGAGAATTACGAAGTCCTCGAGGCGTATGACGGTGAAAAGGCTGTGGAAATCGCGCTGGATACGGACCCGGACTTAATACTGCTGGATGTGATGCTCCCCAAAATGGACGGATTTTCGGCATGTCAAAAGATACGCAAGAAATCGCAGGTTCCCATAATCATGCTGACTGCCCGCGAGGAAGAGGTGGACAAGGTATTGGGGTTGGAGCTGGGCGCTGACGATTATATCACAAAACCTTTCTCAATCCGTGAGCTTATGGCGCGCGTTAAGGCCAATTTGCGCCGCGCGGACACGGACCTTTTGGCGGCGAATCAGGCAATCGCGGACGCAACCGCGCACAACGACAATATTATCCAGCAAGGCGTGATAAGCGTCGACCTGAACCGTTACGAGACGCGCAAGGACGGGCAATTGCTGGACTTGACTCTGCGGGAATTTGAATTATTAAAATTCTTGATTCTTCAGCCCGAGAAAATTTACTCGCGCGAAAGTCTGTTGGAAAAAGTGTGGGGATATGAGTATTACGGCGATATCCGTACTGTTGACGTGACAATCCGCCGCTTGCGAGAAAAGCTCGAGGACAACCCGTCGAACCCGGAATACGTTTGCACAAAACGCAGTCTGGGCTACTATTTCGCGGCACATTAAATTAAAAAACCGGAATTCGGGGGTTGACTTTTGGCGTCCGAATTTTTTATTGGAGTGATATTATTGACTTCTTATGAGCAGTTCAAATTGAATCAGGAAAAGCTGATTAACAGCTTGGCAACCGACCCTCCTCCCTCAAATGCGCCGACGCAAGGCAGTGTCATATGGGGCGAGGTCGGCGCGTTCAGCGGCAAAACACGCACCGTCGGCGCGGGAACCATAGACGATATGAGCGGAACCGTCAACATCCTCGGCGAAGTTTTTTTCCTTAGAACGCGCGATATTTGGGGAGGCAAACTGCTGATTAAATTTGATGTTGAGACGGAAGATTCCATGTGCGTATCCTGCAAGCTCATCCTCGAGAAAACCGTTTCCACCTCGGTGCGTAGCAATGTGATAAACTCCCTGAAAGTAGGCACAAATATACTGCTTCGCGGTGACGCTCAATATGATAAATACTCGCGCGAGATTGTTCTGAATACTCTGGCGATAAAATTACTTCCGCCCACTCCCGTGCGTCCCGACAACGCGCCCGAAAAGCGGGTTGAGCTGCATCTTCACACGCAAATGAGCGCAATGGACGGCGTTTCTCCTGCTTCCGACCTAATCGCCCGCGCGATACATTGGGGGCATTCTGCTATGGCAATCACCGACCATGGCGTCGTTCAGGCGTTCCCCGACGGGCATAAAGCCGCGCGAAAACACAAGAATTTTAAGCTTATTTACGGCGTTGAAGCCTACCTTTCCGCGGCTTCATCCACGGAGAATCCGACCTCCACAATTCCTCCAAAATATTATCACGCCGTTATTTTGGTGCAAAATTACGAGGGCTTGCGCAATTTATATCAATTAATTACGGACTCCCATATAAATAATTTCTATAAAAAACCCCGCATTTCAAAACAGCTTTTAGCCGCAAACCGTCAGGGGCTGCTGCTTGGCTCCGCATGTGAGCAGGGCGAACTTTTTCGCGCGATTCTGGATGGAAAGCCACAGACTGAGATTGATGAAATTGCGGATTTCTACGATTATTTTGAGGTAATGCCTCTTGGCAACAACAAGTTTATGGTTGAAAACGGCATCACGGATTTCGACGGATTAAAAGAGATAAATAGGAAGATTATCGAGCTGGGGCGCCGGAAAGGCAAGCTCGTGACAGCAACGGGCGACGTTCATTTTCTGGACGAAAAACACGCAAAAAATCGCGCTATTTTGCAAGCGGGGCAGGGCTTCGCGGACGCCGATAATCAAGCTCCTTTATTTTTCCACACAACCGCCGAAATGCTCGCGGAATTTGATTATCTCGACGATGCCACCGCGCGCGAAATCGTCATAACAAATCCCAATAAAATTGCCGATAAAATCGAGCGGATTCAGCCCATTCCCGACGAAACCTTCCCCCCCGTCATCGAGGGGTCGGAGCAGGAAATACAGCAGCTGTGCTACACCCGCGCGGCGGAAATTTACGGCGAAAATCTGCCCGAAACCGTGGCGAACCGCATGGAGAAAGAGTTGAATAAAATCAACAAATACGGCTTCTCCGTGATGTACATAATCGCTCAAAAGCTTGTGGCGAAGTCACTTTCCGACGGTTACGTCGTCGGCTCACGCGGCTCGGTCGGCTCATCATTTGTGGCGTTTTTATGCGGTATTACCGACGTCAACGCCCTCCCGCCCCATTATATTTGCCCGCGTTGCCATCACAGCGAGTTTATCACCGACGGTTCGCAAATTTGCGGCATCGACATGCCCGATAAGCCATGCCCGCACTGTTCGTTGGAAAAGATGACCAAAGACGGCTACGACATTCCTTTTGAGACTTTTCTGGGCTTTGAAGGCGATAAGGAACCCGATATTGACCTGAATTTTAGCGGAGATTATCAGACCACCGCCCACAAATACGTCGAGGAGCTTTTCGGCGTCAACAACGTTTACCGCGCAGGGACGATAAGCACGCTGGCGGACAAAACCACCTATGGGTTCGTGAAAAAATACATGGAGTCGCGCGGCGAAAACAATGTAAATAACGCGACAATCAACCGACTTGTGCAAGGCTGCATCGGCGTCAAGCGTACGACGGGTCAGCACCCCGGGGGCGTCATGGTCCTTCCAAAAGGGCATGATATTCACGAATTTTGCCCCGTCCAGCACCCGGCGGACGACAAGAGTAAAAACGTCCTGACCACCCATTTCGACTACCATTCCATCAGCGGGCGCCTGCTCAAGCTCGATATTTTGGGGCATGACGACCCGACCGTGATTAAAGTGCTGGAGGATTTCACCGGTATCAGCGCGAAAAGCGTCCCGCTCGACGATCCCGCGACCCTAAGTCTGTTCACCTCAACCAAAGTGCTGGGCGTCACGCCTGAACAAATAGGCAGTAAAGTGGGCACATTTGGGGTTCCCGAGTTCGGCACGAAATTTGTCCGCCAGATGCTCCTGGACACAAAACCAACCACTCTCGCCGAGCTTATTCGCATCAGCGGGCTCTCGCACGGCACCGACGTTTGGCTTAATAACGCGCAAAATTTGGTGAAAGAAGGCGTCGCGTCCCTAAAGGAAATCATATGCACCCGCGACGATATCATGACCTATTTGATGTATCAGGGGCTGACGCCGAAGTCCGCGTTTGACATCATGGAGCGCGTGCGCAAGGGGAAAAAGCTGCTGCCGTCCGACGAGAAAATCATGCGCGAACACCGCGTTCCCGAGTGGTACATAAGCTCATGCAACCGAATCCAGTACATGTTCCCGAAGGCGCACGCCGTGGCATACGTCACGATGGCGTTCAGAATCGCGTGGTACAAGGTGCATCAGCCGCTGGCGTTTTATCTCGCGTATTTTTCCGTGCGCGCCGACGAGTTCAATGCTCAGACCATGACCGACCAACAAATCGCCTTAAAAACCCTGCGCAAACTGGAAACAATTGAAAATACGCTCAACGCAAAGGACAAAAACGTCATAACAATCCTGCAGGTTGTCCGCGAAACTTTCGCGCGCGGTTTTGAGTTCCTGCCCGTGGACCTATACTCGTCCGAGGTATCGAAATTTACACAGGAAAACGGCAAGATTCGCCCGCCGCTTATTTCCGTGCCCGGGCTTGGCGAAAACGCCGCGATTGCCATAAAAGAAGCGCGTGACAAATCGCCCTTTTCATCTGTGGACGACCTTAAAACGCGCGGAAAAGTCAACAAAACGGTCATGGAGCTTTTGGAACAACAAGGCTGCCTCGAGGGTATGCCGGAAAGCGACCAATTGAGCTTTTTCTGATTCGGCATTGGCGAATTCTGCGATTTTTTAATGTGTTTTATAAATGCGCAACTTTATTGTTTGCGCCGCTTTTTTCCGTTTGCTTTTTTGTAGCGCACCACGCATAAGACGCCTGCCACAAAAGTGGAGCATATTTCCGCCGAAATTAAAAATACAAAAAAATTCCCAATGGGGCTTATCAATGTGCAAAAGCTGTATAACGCCGCTAAAACCGCGGTAATTGCCACGAATCCTTTCCACGCGTACGCGTCCATGCGCAAAGACGGCATAGGTGCGCTGAACCCGACTAAAATTCCGTAACACAAAAGAGGCGCAAGACGCACGATTAAGCTGCCCGAAAAGCGCATCCTCCCTGCCGCCAATAGCACCGCGTACATAAAAAACGCGCAATCTACCGCGCAAACAGACATCCACCGCACCACACGCGCCAGCCTCTTTATCCGCCCGCGGTTGCGTTTTTTGCGCTCTGCCCGCCGCCGGTCCTCATGCTTCCTCGTCATCTCCACCGGGTCATAAATCTCGATTATAGTCCCCTTTTCGCCGCCCGCCCGCGCCGCAAGCCCATGCGGAACCAGCTCCCTATTCATCGCATCCACACATATGGCAGGGTCAAAATACAGGTTGCCGTCCGCATAGAATATGTATTCCTTTTTTTCCAGAAATTCCCGCAAATATTTGTCCGCCCATCGCTTACTTTCCTTGGCGTACATGTCCTTAACGGCGGCATATTGACGCTCCCTTTCCGCGAGCTCAAGCGCCTTTTTCTCGGGTATCCCTTCAAACGCCCTTCTATAATCCGGCATCAAACGCCTCCGTTCCGCAAAACTTTTTATCAGATGTACGCAAATATTTCCGCTAAATTCCTGTATTTCTGCGCATAATCCAACCCGTAGCCCACGACGAACCTGTCGGGTATCTCAAACCCGATATAATCCGCCTCCAGCTCTTCGACCCGACGCGCGGGTTTTGACAAAATCACCGCCGTCTTCACGGTTTCCGCCCGTTGCGCAAAAATCACGCGCAGCTTTGCCAACGTCGCGCCCGTGTCGATTATGTCGTCCACAAGCAAGACGTGTTTGCCCGATAAATCCGAAATCGTATCCTTGAAAATCGTGACTTCTCCCGTGCTTTTCATGCCATTCCCGTAGCTGCTCGCGGTGATAAAATCCACTTCCACGTCCAGCTTGGGGTCAAGCTCCCGCATGACATCCGCCAGAAACATCACACACCCGCGCAAAATCCCCACTAACACCAGCGATTTCCCCTCGTAATCGGCGCTGATTTGACGCGCGATTTCCTTGACCCGCCGCGCGATTTCCTCTTTCGCAATCAGCCTTTCCATATTCTCCGTCACCCGGCGCTCGCATTCCACAGCCTCGGGTGCCCTATCTGTCGCAGTTATCAACCCTCACCATCCCCTTCCTCAAACTCACCCTAAAACCATCGGGCATCTCAATTATCTTGCCGCCGTAATTTTTCGCTATCATCTCAATGCACGCGTCCACGCGCTCCAGCTGAATCGTCCGCTCTGTCGACGGCTTAATCAACATCTGCAAAACCCGCCGTTTAATCGCCTTATGTAGGCTATTGAACCAATTTGCGCTGAATTCACCCTCACGCACATTTTCACACATCAGCCGCGCGACCTCCGCCCGCAGAAAATCCTCTTCCTCACGCAAAATTCCGCTCGCCCGCCCCAACGCCTCCAGCCCCGCGTTTTCGTAAATTATCGGCATAATCTCATGGCGCACCTTGTTGCGGAAAAACTGAGTATCATCATTGGTCTCGTCGCGTAAATATTCAATCGAATTTTCCCTGCAATACTCTTCAATTTCCGCCCTCGGCATGTCGATAATCGGGCGAACAACCCGCGTCCCCGCCAGCTCACGGGACCTTATTCCGCAAAGCCCCGCCCTGCCGCTCCCCCGCAAAAGGTGCATGATAACGCTCTCAGCGCTGTCGTTCGCGTTGTGCGCGGTGGCGATAATTCCGCCGTTTTCACGCGCTATTTCCACAAAAAACTCATATCTAAGCAGCCGCCCCGCCGTCTCCGTCGAAATCTTATGTTCATGCGCATATGCCTGCACATCCTCGCTGCGCACCCTGCACTCCACGCCCAGCTTATCGCAGGTTTCCCGCACAAAAAGCGCGTCGGCACCGCTATTTGCGCGCAGCCTATGGTCAAAATGCGCCGCCACAACCTCGCAGCCGCGCCAATCCTCCAGCTCACCCCGCGCCAGCTTGTGCAACATGCAAATCGAATCCGCGCCCCCCGAAACCCCTGCAATAATCCGCATTACTCCACCTCGTGCGCCTTGTCAAGCACGCGGAACGTGGTAAATTGCGGGAGCCAGCGCAGCTCCACCATGCCCGTCGGACCGTTTCTGTGCTTGGCAATTATACATTCGGCAATGTTTGGGCGCGCCGTCTGCGGGTCGTAATAATCCTCGCGATAAAGCATCAAAACCAAATCCGCGTCCTGCTCGATTGCCCCCGATTCGCGCAAATCTGAAAGCGCAGGACGGTTTTTCGCCCGTCCCTCGGGGTTACGGTTCAACTGCGACAGCACCACCACCGGCACGTCCAAATCCTTCGCCAACAGCTTCAACGTCCGCGATATCTCCGCCACTTCCTGCTGACGATTATCCGTCCTCCGCGCGCTCTGCATCAGCTGCATGTGGTCTATTATTACCAATCCTAAGCCCTTTTCGCGCTTTAGGCGGCGGCATTTCGCGCGCATTTCCGCCACGGTGACGCTGCCGCTGTCGTCAATATAAATCGGCACGGACGCGAGCTCCTTTTTGGTGTCTATCAGCTGCCGCCATTCGTCGTCGTCCAAATCCACCTTCTGGATTTTCGTCAGCTCCACCATGCTATCCATGCTCCACAGCCTGTTTGCAAGCTCCCCACGGCTCATTTCCAGGCTGAAAAATGCCGTCGGCACCTCGCTTTTAGCCGCATTTATCGCCAAATTAAGCGCAAAACTCGTCTTGCCCATTGCCGGTCGGGCGGCAATAAGCACCAAATTCGCCTTGTGCAACCCGTGCAAAATGCTATCCAGCGAGGAAAACTGCGTCATAATGCTGTCATCAACCGCGCCGCCCTCGCGCACCCGCTCAAGCTGCTTGTAATTGCTCTCAATTGCCTCGGACAAATATGTAAATCCCTCTAAATCGCGATTTTCCAATATCTCGAAGATGCGCTGCTCCGCCATGTCTAAAATTTCGCTCGCTTCACCTTCCTGCGAGTAGCTCGCCTTCGCAATCGCCTCCGACGCCGCGATTATCCGCCGCCGCATCGCCTTTTCCTGCACGATCTGCGCGTGATACGGCAAATTCACCGAGGTCACCACGCTGTTCGCAAGCTCCACCAAATACGGCAGACCGCCCACCTGCTCGAACGTTCCGCGCTTCTCCAGCTGTGACTGCACCGTCGTTATATCCAGGGGCGCGTCCGCCATGAAAAGCTCGATTATCGCCTCAAACACCGCGCCATTTGACGGCACGTGGAAGTCAGCCGCGCGCAACCCCATCTGCGCCGCCTTCTCCACCGCCTCTTTGCTAATCAACATAGCGCCCAAAACCGATTGTTCCGCCAATAAATTGAACGGAATCACTTGCAATTCATTCTCCATAATATCACTTTTCTTCTACAATATTCACATTCAGGCTCACCCGGACCTCGGGGTGAAGACGCACCTCCACCTCGCGCTCCCCGAGCGTTTTAAACCCCTCATGCGCGCTCAACCACCGCTTATCAATAATCAGCTTGTACCTTTTCCGCAGCTCTTCCGCGATGTCCTTCGCCGTGACGGACCCGAAAAGCTTCCCGTTCGCCCCCGATTTCGCGCCAATTTCTATCATCGCGCCGTTCAGCTTGCCCGCCACCTCCTGCGCCTCCGAAAGCTTCAACTCCTCCACCGCCCGCTCATGCGCCTTTTGCCCCGCGAGCATGTTCAAATTCGCGGGGGTATGCTCCAGCGCGATTCCCTGCGGAAATAGCGCGTTTCTGGCGTAACCGTCCGCAATTTCAATTATGTCCCCGCACTTGCCCTTACCCTTTAGGTCCTTTTGCAAAATCACCTTCATAAAAACACCTCTTTCAATATGATTTCATGCCAATCGCGCCGATATCGCCCCTGCAACGACCTGCGCAACGCCGCCGCTTAATTAATCACCGCAACCTCGTCAATCGCTTGCTTCACTTGGTTCAAAACCGCCGCCATACTGCCCTTTATTTGCCCGCCCGCGCTGGTCGCGTGACCGCCGCCGCCCAGCGTCTCCATAATCAACTGCACGTTCACCTTCGCAAGGCTCCGCGCCGACACATCGACCATTTCGCCCTTTTGGCACAGCGCGAATCCCGCGTCTATCCCGCTTATATTCAGCAAATCATCGGCACACGCGCCCACCTGCGCATGTTTGGGGCTGTCCTCCAGCTTCGCGATTGCAATGCACCCCCGATAAATTTCGCTCCCCGCGACCGCCTCCGTCTTCTTCATGTAATCCTCAAAATCCACCTGAAACATGCGCTTAACCGCCACGGTATCAACGCCCATCGACCGCAGATACGACGCCGCCTCAAATGTGCGCACGCCCGTTTTGAAGGTGAAATTTTTGGTATCCAGCACGATCCCCGCGTATAAACACTGCACTTCTTCCTGCAAAAGCGGTATCCCGCCGTCGATATACTGCAAAATTTCCACCACCATCTCGCACGTCGACGAAACGTACGGCTCGTGGTACGTAAGCGCGGTGTTGCTTATAAAATCCGCGTCCAGCCTGTGGTGGTCAAATATGACTATCTGCGGTCTTCTCTTGAACAATTCGGGGCATTGCGCAATCGACGCCTTATGGCAATCGACCAAAATCAGCAATTCGCCGGGCTCAAATTCGTCCATCGCAGCCTTCGGCGAGATAAAAACACTGTGAGAATGCGCGTTTACATACTTTCCGCTTTGCTTTAAAAGCTCCACGAACATTTGCGCGTCGCAGGTCGGCTCGTCGAGGATAATCCGCGGTTCCAGCCCCTTTTCGCGCACCAGCGCACACAACCCGACCGCTGCCCCGATGCTGTCGGCATCCGCCGATTGATGCCCCATGATAAAAACTTTTTGATTCTTCGGCAGCAGCTTGACCAGCGCGTCCGCCACCAAACGGGGCTTTACTTTATTGCGACGTTCGACGTCCAACGAGCGACCCCCGAAATACAAAAACCCGCCTGAATTGCACACAACCGTCTGGTCGCCGCCGCGCCCCAGCGCCATATCCAACGCATCGTCCGCAAGCAGGCTGGATTGCTGCAATGTCGCGCCCGAATCGCCTATGCCAACGCTGATTGAAATAGGAATGCGCCTTTTTTCGTTAATTTCCTCGATAATTTTAAAGAAATTAAATTTATCGTCAATTTGTTCCTGTAGCCTATCATGCTGAAAAACTATAAAATATTTGTCCTTTTCGTATCTGATTGCCACGCCGTCCAGCAGCTTCACCCAAGCGTTAATTTGCTCGTCAATTTCGGTCAAAATCGCCGCCGCCTTGCCGGACTCACCATCAGCGCGGTTGTGCTCCAAGCTTTTCACCAAATCATCGTAATTATCGACCATAAGCCAGCAAGCGACCGCCTTGATATTTTCCAGATTCCTTTCCAAATGCGTTTCCCGAGTGCGGTCTATCAAGTATAAAACAATGGAATAATCCTCATTTTTGGGAGTGTGAGAGATTTTCCCCACAACGTCAAACGACAATTCCGCCCCGAATTCATTTTCGGGATTCCTCAACGTCTCCTGTTGAATACGCACATTAAACGCAATCTTCCCCGTCGACACCGTTACCCGCGCAAGCTCCTCCTTGATAATTTTTTCAAAAACAGAAACGCCCCCTGCCAAACTATCGGCAAAAAGACTATTATACCACACTATTTCAAGGTTAGACGACACCACCACCATCGGCAGCGGAAAATGCAACAAATTGTCCTTCGCGCCGGCGGCATGGAACGCTACGAGTTGCGCCTGCAACCGCTTTGAATTGTTTCTGCTTTTGAAAAAATTAAACTTCAAGCTTTTTCACCTTCTTTCCGAAAGTCCGCCCTGACGGCAAGAATTAAACTCGCTTATAATCATAATAATCAGCTTTAAATTGAAAACGCGTGGAAAATATATTTCTTAATTTTCCTAAAAAATCTAATTTCGGCTTGCAATAAGGCTTTCACCCGTCATTTCAGCCGCTTTCGGCAATTTCATAAGCTCAAGGCATGTCGGCGCAATATCCGCCAGCCGCCCGCCGCCGCGCAGCTCAACATTGCCGCCGTTTACCACTATCAACGGCACGGGATTCGTTGTGTGCGACGTACACGGCTTGCCGGTTTCGCCGTCAATCATCGCCTCCGCGTTGCCGTGGTCAGCCGTCACAATCGCCGTGCTGCCCGTCTCGCAAATCACGTCGATTATCTCGCCCAAACACTCGTCCATAGCCTCAATCCCCGTCACCGCCGCGGAAATATTCCCCGTATGCCCCAACATATCGGGGTTCGCAAAATTGACTACGCCGAACGCGTACTCCCTGCTTTTAACATATTCCAGCACCCCGTCCTTGATTTCAAACGCCCGCATTTTAGGGGATAAATCATAGGTCGCCACCTTCTCGGACGGGATAAGCGTGCGCTCCTCGCCCTCGTATGCGCGCTCCACGCCGCCGTTGAAATAAAAAGTCACGTGCGCGTACTTTTCAGTTTCGGCAATATGGAACTGTTTCAGCCCCTTTTTCGCGATATATTCCGCAAGACAATTCTCAAAATTCTGCGGTGGATACGCCACGCTCACATTCTTTATTTCCCTGTCATAAAGCGTCATACATACGTAATGCACAGGGAAAATCTCGCGTTCAAACCCCGCAAAATTCTCGTCAACCAACGCCCTCGTAAACTCACGCGCGCGGTCCTTGCGATAATTAAAATTAATAACGCTGTCATTCGGGCTTATTTTGGCAATCGGCGCGCCTCCGCTTGTAATCACAATAGGCTCAATAAACTCGTCCGTAACCCCGTTCGCATACGACCGCTCGATGCCGTTTATCGGGTCGTCATTATACTCGCCCTCGCCCAAAACCAGCGCATTATAGCCCTTTTCCACGCGCTCCCAGCGATTATCGCGGTCCATGATATAATATCGCCCGCACACGGTCGCAATCCTGCCGACGCCTATTTCCGCCATTTTAGCCTGCAATTCCCGAACATAATCAATCGCGCTTTGCGGCGGCGTGTCGCGCCCGTCTGTAAAGGCGTGAACATATACATCCTTCAAGCCATGCCGCGCGGCAAGCTCCAAAAGCGCGTATAAATGCGTGTTATGCGAATGTACCCCTCCGTCGGACAGCAAGCCCATGATATGCAACGCCGAATTATTCCGCTTGCAGTTTTCGATTGCACCCAAAAACGCGGGATTCTCAAAAAATACGCCGTCATCAATAGCCTTTGAAATCAGCGTCAGGTCCTGATAAACAACCCGTCCCGCGCCCATATTCATATGCCCTACTTCCGAATTCCCCTGCTGCCCCGCGGGAAGCCCCACATCCACGCCGCTCGCCGCAATTTCCGTGTGCGGGTACGTCTTCATAAGTGCGTCAAAATTAGGCTTTTTCGCCAACATCACCGCGTTGCCCTGCCCCGTCCCGGCAATCCCGAACCCGTCCAATATGATTAATACCAACATTTTCATATCCCGTTAAATGTCTCTTAACGGCAGCCTCCCTCCATCAAAAAGTCAACGGGAATCATGCCATCGGCAACGTTGCCTTGTGCGACAGATTCACTCTTCCCTGCTGGTCAATCTCGACGATTTTCACCTTCATCTCGTCGCCGATTTTAACCACATCTTCCACCTTTTCCACTCGCTCCCTCGCGAGCTGCGATATATGAACCAGCCCGTCTCTCCCCGGCATAAACTCCACAAACGCGCCGAAATTCATGATTCTCACAACCTTGCCCACGTATATTTCACCCACAACCGGGTCGCGGACGATGTCCTCTATCGTCTTTTTCGCGGTAATCCCGGACTGCTCATCCGTCGAAAATATCAACACGCGCCCGTCTTCCATAATATCAATTTTAGCCCCTGTATCAGCGACAATTTTCTGTATGACCTTGCCGCCGGAGCCGATGACGTCGCGGATTTTGTCAACGTCAATTTGAATCGCGATAACGCGCGGCGCATGTGGCGACAGATTGCCGCGTGGCTCTGCAATCGCGTTTTTCATCACGCCGTCAATAATTTCACAGCGCGACTTGCTCGTCTTTTCCAACGCCTCTTTGATAATTTCAGGCGTAAGCCCGTCTATTTTAAGGTCCATTTGGATGGCGGTTATGCCCTTTTTCGTGCCCGCAACTTTAAAATCCATGTCCCCGTAAAAATCCTCTATGCCCTGAATGTCAAGCATCGTCTTGTACTCCGCCCCGCGCGTCACCAGACCGACAGAAATGCCCGCAACCGCCGCTTTAATCGGCACTCCCGCGTCCATCAGCGCAAGCGTACTCCCACAAACGCTCCCCTGCGACGTGGACCCGTTGGAAGTCAACACCTCCGAAACAAGCCGTATCGTGTACGGGAACTCCTCTTCGTTGGGCAAAACTGCCTCTAACGCGCGCTCCGCAAGCGCCCCGTGACCAATCTCACGCCGCCCGGGTCCCCGCGACGGACGCGTCTCCCCCACGCTGTACGAAGGGAAATTATAGTGGTGCATATACCGCTTTTCATCGTCTAATTCGATACCGTCCAGCCGCTGCATGTCGCCCAACGCGCCCAACGTCGCCACCGTCAGCACCTGTGTGTATCCGCGCGCAAAAAGCCCGCTCCCGTGCGTACGCGGCAGCACTCCAACCTCGGCGCTCAACTCGCGAATATCCTCCAGCCCGCGCCCGTCCACGCGCTTCCCATCGTCAAACAGCCATTGCCGCACAATCTGCTTTTGCAGCTTATACAAGCATTCCCCCACTTTTGAATCCTGCTCCGCGTAAGTATCCGAAAAATGCCTCTTCGCCTCGTCGCAGACGGCGTCCACCGCCTCGTCCCGCGCGCCTTTTACCGCGTTATTTAGGGCAATTTTCAGCTTGTCCTCCGCGTATCCCTTGACCGCCTCATACATGCCCTCATCGACGGCTTGCGACTCATATTGCGTCTTAGGGGCGCCCACCTCGCGCACAATCCCGTCAATAAAAGCGCAAATCTTCTTGATTTCCTCATGCGCGCGCATAATCGCGTTGAACATCGCGTCGTCCGGGACCTCCTTCGCCCCCGCCTCAATCATCACGACCTTGTTCGCCGTCGCCGCCACCGTCAGCGCAAGCTCGCTCCGCTCCCGCTGCTGCGTCGTGGGGTTAATCACAACCTCGCCGTCCACCAGCCCCACCTGCACCCCGCCAATCGGCCCGTTAAACGGTATCTTGGACATGGACACCGCCACCGACGCGCCTATCATTGCCGCAATTTCCGGCGAATTGTCCTGCTCCACGGACATCACCAGCGCCACAATGCTCACGTCGTTGCGCAAATCGCTCGGGAAAAGCGGGCGCATGGGGCGGTCGATAACCCTCCCCGTCAAAATCGCCTTCTCGGTGGGACGCCCTTCACGCCTCATAAACCCGCCGGGAATCTTGCCGACGGAATACATACGTTCCTCATAGTCCACGCTCAGCGGGAAAAAATCAATCCCTTCCCGCGGTTTGTCCGACATCGTCGCGGCGCAGTGAACAACGGTGTCGCCGTAACGCACCATGCACGCCCCACTCGCCAAATGTGCGGTCTTCCCGATTTCAACCGTCAAAGTCCTGCCCGCAAGCTCCATTGTAAATTTATTCATTATATTATCCTCTCTAACTTCGTAGTAAACTGCATGAACCGCTATTTTCTCAAGCCGAGCTTCTCAATAATCGCCCTGTACCGCTCGATATCCACCTTTGTCAAGTAACTAAGCAGCGCGCGACGCTTCCCGACCATTTTAATAAGCCCCCGCTGTGAGTGATGGTCCTTCTTGTTTTCCTTCAAATGCTCGTTGAGATAGTTAATCCGCGCTGTCAGAATCGCGATTTGTACCTCGGGCGAGCCTGTGTCACCCTCATGCCTTTCATTTTCTTTAATAATTGCCAATTTCCCCTCTTTTGATAACATTTTAATACCTCCTGTTTTTTAACCGCGAAACCGCGCCGGAGGTCGAGGAACCTCAAACCCCGTTTCGGGAATATCTATATTGAATATATCATAAATTTCCCAATTTGTCAAACATTATTTTTACAATGCACGGCGAAAAAATATTTGTGACAATCCCCGCGGCATTCTTATTTCGTAATATTTACACCAAAACGACGCGGTTCAATGTCCGCGCCGTTTGTTTTCTATGATTAATTCGTTGTTTTAGTTGATAACCGCCAACGGAAGCGATTGAAGTTTTTTCTGCCCGACATAGCGTAATACTGTTGTGTAATCCGCGGCGTCGACGCCCAAATATTCATTAATATTGTAAATTGTCGTGACACCCGTGATGTCAGCGTTGCCGACTTGTCCCTTGATTGTGTTTAAATCCGCTGTTGTTAGGGCATCTTTTTCCGCGGTGGGCAAGTAAAATGCTCCTGCGTACAAGTATGCCGTGCCGCCGACGGTCAGTGGAATGGATTCGTCGATTGTCCCTGTATTTACGCTCGTTCCGTCGAGATAGATGTCCGCCCAGAGGTAGCTTTCTTCGCGCACCGTCCCGACCGTAATTCCACCGTAATCGCCGAATCGCGAGAATCGGAGCATGTATTTAGGTGATTCATCGCCCGGGTCGCTGATTTTCAGGTCGTTTGCTACCGTTCGCGGAATGTTTAGAGTGTAATTGTACAGCGTAGATGACGGGTCACCGATTGCAGCCGTCATGTTCATTTCTTGCGTATACGCCACGCTTCCGACTTGCTTCACAACATCTCCGGCATCGTCAACCTCGTACATCTCCACACGAATTCCCGCGTCAATTTTGTTTAGATTCGGGGTGTAGCCTACTGCCGAAATAGGTGTCCGTTGCTTGCCCGTGAGCATTGCGCGCCCTTGCAAACTTATGCTATTCACGTCGCCGCTGATGGTGACGGGAGGCATGTCCTCGACAGTCACGTTTATGTAATCCTGCGTCAAAATGCCATGTTCGCCGTCCACAAGAAGATATGCTCCAAAATCATCTTGATTGCTGCTCAGGATGCCTAAGCCATCGACACCAAAGATTTGGTCGCTTGTGATCCCGTTCGTATCATTGTACTCCCCGATGGCAAAACTCGCGCTGGTAGGCACGTTTTCTTTTACTCTATAGTAGATTCGAAAATACACGTCGTCGGTTAAGGTGTGAGGCGTAAGTGGAATATCTTCCTCAACCGACCAGCTCAAAAGAAACTTTCCGGTGGAATTAATCACGCCCAAGACCTCGCTCGACGAGTCATAATCCCGCGCGCCGCTTAGGAATGTGCCGTTGACAAGCAGTCCCGTGAGATTTTTAGTCGCGAAATCGACGGTTTCAAGATTGGTTATTTCGATTGTATTATTGTCGAAAAGCATGGGAATTGCCAACGCGTACGCTTGTCTGCCGACAGCGGTGGCGTCGTCGAAGGACACATCAATATGTCCGTCGTATCCCGCGTTTTTAGAGAGAGAATCGGGAGTGAGAACCATCTTCACAACATCAAATATCTTAAAGCTTTTACTTGCCGTTCCAACATAATTTCCTCCCACGCCGGTAATTATCACATTTGCCGTTCCCGCGCTTATATTATTGCTGTATGACACCGTATAATCCGCATCTTCAGCTATTTCAATCCCCTCCGGATTCGCAAGCGTCTTAGCCGCCACTACCACGGACGCCTGCGTCACCGCCGAACCTGTGTACTCTTCATCAACAACCCCCGAAATCTCCGCATCATATAGATTGTTATATTTCAAACTATTGCTTTTCGCGTATGTATTCGCCACACTTCCGTAATGACAATTTATTACAAAATCAGCAGAGGTACCAGTAAATACGTAGTTGCCTATTGTCGTTGTGCCGTCGGGTATCGTGATACTCGCTAATTTATTGCAATTGTAAAACGTATAAATTCCTATGCTCGTCACGCCCTCAGGGATCGTTAATTCTCCCGTGAATCCGCTACAACCGTAAAACGCATTACTGCCTATAGTCGTCACGCCTGTGGAAATCGTTAATTCTCCCGTTAAGCCGCTACAATTGCGAAACGCACTCTCACCTATGCTCGTCACGCCAGTCGGTATCGCTAGGGCTCCCGTCAAGCCGCTACAATTACCAAACGCCCAGTCACCTATACTCATCACACTTTCCGGTATTATTAAGTCCCCCGTCAAGCCGCTACATCCGATAAACGCACTACCGCCTATGCTCGTCACGCTAGCAGGTATAGTTAATGCTCCCGTTAATCCGTTGCAATTATAAAACGCACTATTGCCTATGGTAGTCACACCAGCGGGTATAGTTAATGCTCCCGTTAAGCCTCTACAACCATTAAACGCATGTTCGCCCATGCTTGTCACGTCGGCAGGTATATTAATATTTGTAAATGCTGCAACTTTACCCGTCGGACACTGTATTAATGTAGTACATGCCTTGTTGTATAATATTCCGTCAACAGAGGCATAAGTGGCATTTCCGGAGTCTACGTTTATATTGGTTGAAGCGATTCCGCGAAACGCACCATTACCTATACTCACCACGCTGGCAGGGATCGTTAGATCGCCCGTTAATCCGCTGCAATTGTAAAACGCATATTCACCTATACTCGTCACGCCTTCGGGAATTGTTAAGTCCTCCGTTAGGCCGCTACAATTGTAAAACGCATATGTACCTATACTCGTCACGCCGGCAGGAATTGTTAAGTCCCCCGTTAATCCGCTACAACTTTGAAACGCATAACTGCCTATGCTCGTCACGCCTTCAGGTATTGTTAAATCCCCCGTTAGCCCGCTGCAATTGTAAAACGCATATGTACCTACGGTCTTCACACTTAATGGTATATTAAGACTTGTAAATACCGCGGTTTTGCCCGTCGGACATTGTATTAATGTAGTAAATTCCTTATTATAAAGTATGCCATCGACAGAGGAGTAATTGGCATTGCCAGAGTCTACGTTTATGGTAGTAGTTGAACCAATTAAGATAAACGCATAGGTGCCTATGCTCGTCACACTTGTAGGGATTGTTATACTTCCCGTTAAGCCGTTACAACCATTAAATGCATAATTGCCTACGCTTGTCACACCAGATCCAATTGTAAGGCTGGTTATGGATCCCTTAAACGAATTCCACGGCATATTGCTACCATTGTAATTTGCCATAGCCCCGGTGCCGGATATGGTTAGATTGCCGGTTGCGCCGGTGAAGGTCCATGTGAGGGAAGCGCCGCACTCACCGTTTGCGTCCTCGGCGGCGCGGACTATTTGCGGACGCAAAAATACTCCTCCCGCGAAAAGAGAAGTTACCAAAATAATAGAAACTACTAAGCTAGTCAATTTCTTTGCAAATGAAAATCCCGGGAAGTCCGTTAGATTAAAAAGCAGTGTTGAGGTCTTATCCTCTCTCTCTCTCTCTCTCTCTCTCTCTCTCTCTCTCTCTCTCTCTAGAATAATCACGTTTTTTCATGTTTTCGCTTCCTCCTTTGTAAATTTAAAAATCTTATTGACTGTACTGTATCATAAAAAAACAGTCACGTGGGATTTGTAACACAAATGTAATATAATTGTAACATAATTGTAATATTTCCTTTTAATTCCATATACTTCTAAACGAATGAATTTTCCGTGTCTTTTAAGCGTTTTCAATTTGCAAAAATTATACTTTTGAGTAATTTCTCGACATAGATTTGACATTTTTCGGCACGGCGCAAATTTAGGGGTTGCACTTTTCGTCAAGATGTGATATCATATGTTACATGAAGATATCCGTGATCATTCCCGCATACAATGAAGAGAAAATTATTGACGCAAATTTGCGCGCCATGGCAAGTTTTTTAGGCGAAAACTTCGACTGCTTCGAGCTTCTGCTTGTCAATGACGGCAGCGTCGACCGCACATATGAAATCGCCCAAGCCGTCGCGGCAAGCAACCCGAATGTGCGCGTAATTTCGTGCCTCGGTCATCTGGGCAAGGGGAACGCGGTGCGCGAGGGAATAATGCGGTCCACGGGCGATTTAATCGTCTTTACCGACGCGGACCTCGCCTACCCGCCGCAATATATCCCCTATTGTGTGCGCGCGCTGGAGCAATGCAACATCGCAATCGGCAGCCGTTATCTTTCAGGCGTCAATTCGACGGAAAAAGGCTCCTCAGGCTACAAAAATTCGCGGATGCTCGCGTCGCGTATATTCGTTTGGTTCGCAAACTTCGTGCTGGGGCTTAATTTAACCGATATTCAGTGCGGAATCAAGGGTTTTCAGGCGGATGTCGCGAAAGAAATAGCCGAAAATTCTAAGATTGCGGGCTTCGGATTTGACGCGGAATTCCTCTGTATCGCGAAAGAAAAGCAATATACAATCTTAGAATTCCCCGTCCGAATGTGCGAAAATTCCGAAATTCGCCCTTCCCGCGTTCGGATTATCCGCGACGGTTTGAAAATGTTCGCGAACGTCCTCGCGTTAAAATGGCAATTCTAAGCTAAAACACAGCTAAAATTATCTGCACAAATATTTATAGATAAACAATTGATTTTATCAAAAAGGAGTTGTAAATATGTCAAAAACACGCAGAATAACAATGTCCGCATTGTTGCTGGCGCTGGCGATTTTGTTCCAAAACCTGCGTCTGCTGCCCTTCCTCGCCCCCAGCTTGCCTCATTCTACCCTAATAATCGGCTCGCTCGTAAACATGACAATCATAATCGCCGTCGGTTACGTGGGTTTAGGGGGGAGCATCGCCATTGCAATCCTCGCGCCGTTGTTCGCGGTGCTGCAGGGGCATCTCCCGAACATCGCGCTGGCTCCCGTAGTGATGGTAGGCAACGCGATTATGCCGTTGTTTTGGTATATCTTTAACATCAAGATGAACAAAATTTCGCAATTTTTATCTGTCATAATCGGAAGCTGCGCTAAATTCCTGTTCCTCTTTTTGTCCGTTCCGCTTGTGTACAGGGCATTTGTGGGTCCAAACGTACCCGCGCTGTTGCTCACGTCATTTAGCTATCCGCAGCTGATAACCGCATTAATCGGCGGCACTCTGGCAATAATAATCCTCCGCTCGCTTCAGAAAGAATAACGGGCGCGCGGTAAAAAAAGGAGGGTTCCTGTTAAGGTACGCTTTAATAGGCAAGAAACATGAAAAACTTACCTAACATACTAACAGCATTCCGCATACTTCTTCTGCCGTTTTTCGTATATTTTTACGTGTTCGCGCAAAAGCCGATTCCGGCAAGCGTAATATTCCTGCTGGCAGGTCTGACCGATGTTGCCGACGGTTTTATTGCGCGCAAATACGGGCTTATCACCAAGCTCGGCGCGCTTCTGGACCCGCTGGCGGACAAATTGCTTCATCTAACGGTCACCACATGCATTGCCATCGGCGGCGTGGGCGAGCACCCGAAAATCGAGGGATTCCGCTTTATGTGGGTGATTGTCGGGTGCCTTATGTGCAAGGAATTGGTGATGCTTATCGGCGCGATTCTCCTGTACAACAAAAACGATATCGTCGTGCCTGCCCGCTGGTATGGCAAGCTTTCCAGCCTGTTTTTGTCGTCGGTAATATTGGCGATAATCCTTTTGGGCGACATAATGAGCGCAAATCTGAAAATTGCGCTCGCTTTCACCGCACTTTTGGCTTGTATACTCGCTTGTATCGGATATTCCCTAAACTTCTTGAAAATACGCCGTAAATCCTAATTTCGCCACGCTTTACAAAGTTTTCGCCACAAACGGATTCACAATATCCTCATCCAGCCCTCCGCGAATTATTACATCCGCCGCATTCATGCACTCCCCCCATATATGTAAATCCTCGTATAAATTCGCTATTTTCAGCTGTGGTATCCCGTGCTGACGGGTTCCGAAAAAGTCCCCCGCGCCCCTGAGTTCCAAATCCCTCTGCGCCACTTCAAACCCGTTGGACGTCTGCTTCATTATTTTCATGCGTTCCACCGCGATTTTGTTCTTGCTCTGGTTGAACATGATGCAATAAGACTTGCTGTCGCCGCGCCCCACTCGACCGCGAAGCTGATGCAGCTGCGAAAGCCCGAATCTCTCGGCGTTTTCGATAACCATCACGCTCGCGTTAGGCACGTCTATTCCGACCTCGATTACCGTGGTGGACACCAGCGCGTCTATTTCGCCCAGCGCGAATTTTTCCATTATTTCCGCCTTTTCTTTGGCTTTAATACGTCCGTGCAACAACGCAACGCGGAAGTCCGCCAGCGCATCGTCCTGCAAATGCTTCGCAAGCTCGGTCGCCGCGCGCAAATCCGTCTTTTCGCTCTCCTCAATAAGCGGGCAAACTATGTATATCTGCCGCCCTTCTTCAATTTGCCGCCGCATAAATTCATTGATTCTCAGCCGATAATCCTCGTTGACGCAATGGGTCTGCACGGGCTTGCGGTTGGGCGGAAGCTCATCGATAATCGAAATATCCAAGTCGCCATACACAATCATCGCCAATGTGCGCGGAATAGGCGTCGCGGACATCACCAAAAAGTGCGGCGAATTGCCCTTTTCCGTCAGTTTTTCACGCTGATTCACGCCAAAACGGTGCTGCTCGTCCGTAATAACCAAGCCCAAATGCGAAATTTCCACATAATCCTCCAAAACCGCGTGTGTGCCGATTATTATACGAACTCTTCCATCGCTCAATTTTTCCGTCAGCTCGCGTTTTTCCTTTGCCCTCAGCCCGCCTTTGACAAGCACTACCTCGCAAAGTCCGTCAAAAAGACGGGAAATCGTATCAAAATGCTGCTCCGCAAGAATTTCGGTCGGAGCCATCATGACGCTGCTCGCACAGCTTGTCCTTGCGATAAACATCGCAATCGCCGCCAGAATCGTCTTCCCGCAGCCGACGTCCCCTTGCAGCAAACGACTCATCGGACGCTTACCTTTTAAATCGTCCATAATCTCCTGCATCACGCGTTGCTGCGCCAGCGTCAGCTTAAACGGCAGCGCCTCCACGAACTCGGTCAGCCCCATCGTGCTGTCTAACGCCTTGCACTTTTTGGACGCAAAACGGTCCCTCATATTCCTCAAACTAAGCTGCAACATTAATAATTCCTCGAAGACCAAACGGTGCCGCGCTTTTTCATACGCCTTAAAATCCAGCGGAAAATGTATGTTTTTAAGTGCAAAACGTATGCCGCAAAGCTTATATTTGCGCAAGATTTTTTCCGGCAGAGTCTCCCGCACCTCCGAGATTACAGGCGCACACTCACGAACCGCCTGCCGCATCATCTTATTCGTCACGCCCGCCGTCAGGCTGTAAATCGGCATAATCGACTCCGTATACGTATCCACGCGCTCAAATTGCGGAGCGGTCATCTGCCACTTTTGCCCGACTTTTTCAGGAGTACCGTAAAAAATGTACTCCACTCCCGCTTTAAACGTGTGGCACATGTAGTTCTGATTGAACCAAATCGCGTTCAGGACACTGCCCTCATCGTCCACAATCCGCGCCTTTTGCATGCTTCGCCCGCCCGGCAAATTGACGCTCATGACCCCTGTCGCCGCCCTGCCGCGCACGAAAACAGGCACCAGCCACTCTAGCTCGTCCAAATCCTCGATGGTGAAAACAAGCGTTCTGTCCTCATAGCTTCGCGGAAAACAGAAAAGCAGGTCGGAAATTGTTTTAATTCCCAACCGCGCCAATCTTGCAGCCTTTGTCTTCCCAATATTACGTATTTCATCAATAGGGGAATTCAAATTCATCATTTATTTCACCGGTGCACCTACAGGGCAGATATCGGCACACGCCCCGCATTCGATGCATTGGTCTTCGTCAATCATGAATTTGTCGGTGCCGGAAGTTATGCAGGAAACAGGACATTCCGCCGCACACGCGCCACAACTGATGCAATCATCGGTAATCTTATAAGCCACACTCAACACCTCACTTTTTATATAACCTTACTTTCTTCTCATTTATTTTATCATGCTACAATACATATGTCAAGAAAAATTTCTCAAGTATTTGCGCGAATAAGAAGCTACCCGCAAATAAAACACACGAGTATCAATAAGCATACTCGTGTGTAAATTATTCGTAAAATTTCATGTTTTCCGCTTAACGCGCCTGGTTCAATACGCGAAGGAGCATCACCGTAGATTCCGCGCGGGTCGCGTGCTCATTAGGATAGAAGAAACGTCTGCCCTGCGTCTCGTCGAAGCCTTTTGCCAGTCCGGATTTTCTCGCCAGCTCCACCGCGACGGTTGCCCAATCCTTGATGTTATTCTTGTCCGTGAACTCATAATCTACGTTCGCGTCCTGCAACGCCAGCCCCTTGTAATCCAGATACCTCGATATCATCGTCATCATTTCCTGCCGCGTGATTCTTTCGTTCGGCGAGAATGTGATGGCGTCCAAACCGTTGGCGATTCCTTTGCTCCAGCCCCACGCGACGTATTTTGCGTGCCAATCATCGACCGATACGTCCAAAAACGGTTCGTGCCCCTCAAGCGCGTCGCCGCTCATAGTCGCAAGCATTTTCATCATTTCCGCCCGCGTTATCGCCCTGTTAGGCGCGAATGAGCCATCGTCCATGCCTTGCGCGATGCCCTGCCCCGCCATGTCGTAAATCTCCGTTTCCGCCCAATGCCCCGAAACATCGTCAAAACTTACGGCGGTCCCGGGTATCGGGTCGGGCTCATCTTCGCCGTCGTCGGGCGTCGCCGCGGGAGTGGGCTGCGCATTTTCCGTCGGAATCGGCGTCGGCTGCGAGGGCAACACATCATTCTCAGTCGGTCCCGGTGTCGGTTGTGGAGGCAGCACGTCATTTTCGGTCGGTCCCGGTGTCGGCTGCAGAGGCAACACATCATTTTCCGTCGGTCCCGGTGTCGGCTGCGGACTGGGCGTCGGCGTCGGCACAATCACAGCTATATTAAACTCTACCCTCATCGGCTCCACATTCAGATAATCCCCGATAAAGCTTATAACCGCGGTCGCTTTGCCGACATTGACGTTATTATTGTAGCTCACCGCGTAATCCACGTTTTTCTCAAGCGTTTTTAGCCCCTGACGCACCGTCGTTTCGGGCTCCCTAAGTCCGCCCGTGAACGCTTGCGTGGGAATTTCATCTATCACAATTTCCTGAATCCACCGCGCATATAGGGTCATCGCGCCGGTTACCGCATCGGCGGTGAAATTCCACATCGTCACGAAAGAATTGTTAGTGAACCAGCCCGCGAATGTCACCCCTGCTTTAAGCGGACTTATCGGCTTTTGAACCAACCCGTTCAGCAATATATTTTGAGTTTCCGGCACAGATTCGCCGCCGTCCGCGTCAAATAACACATCGTAATGAGGTATCGGTGTTGGACTCGGTGTCGGACTCGGTGTCGGGCTTGGTGTCGGACTTGGCGTCGGACTCGGTGTCGGGCTCGGTGTCGGACTTGGTGTCGGACTCGGTGTCGGACTTGGTGTTGGGCTTGGTGTCGGACTTGGTGTTGGACTTGGCGTCGGACTTGGTGTCGGGCTCGGCGTTGGGCTCGGTGTCGGACTGGGCGTTGGGCTCGGTGTCGGACTTGGCGTCGGGCTGGGTGTTGGGCTGGGTGTTGGGCTGGGTGTCGGCGCAACTATCGGTCCTGCGACCTTTGAATAAATATTCCCCGAATACCCGCTTGCCGTGTTGGGTTTGTACCAAACACGTATCGTATATCCGGTCCACGAGGAAGTCACCGTTACCGTCCGCGCGTTCGTATCATCTAATATGTACCATGTGTTTCCGTCCTTCGATCCCTGCCACTGATACGCCGTTGTTCCCGTCGGGAGCATGGCTGCCGTCAGCGTGTCTCCGGATTTAATCCCGCCTGTCGGCGCAGCCAACATTCCCGATAGCTGAATCGCTTGAATCGGCCCTATATATGATGTATCCAGCGTTCCCACGTACCCTGCCGCGGAGTAGAACCTGCACAGGAAATACGCGCCTATATCATCCGCGTTCGTCGTATACGTCGCGCCCGTCGACCACGGTATCCATGACGAATTCGCCATGCTCCTATACCACACTCGGCTCGCGGCTCCCGTCGGCATTGCCGCTGATAATACCGTCCCGACCGTTAGCCCGTTCGACATCTGTATCGCGCCCGGCTTCGCCATTGCTCTCGCCGCAATTGCGCCCACCGGTTCCGTGTATACCGTGCCTTGGTACCCCGTGGTCGCATCGTATCGGATTCTGAAATAGTAGCCCACTTGTGACGACGAGGGTGTGTAAGACGCGCCGCTCGAACCGGCGGAATACCACGCGCCGCCCGCTGACGTTTTATATTGCCACTCCGTGCGGGTGCCTCCCACCGGCGTACTCGGCGCATACAACGCGTTGCCCCACTCTAAACCCGCGTACGTTATCCCCGCCGGCTTCCCGATATTCAGCGAAGTTATGGGTCCTATGAGTTTTGAATAAATATATCCCGAATATCCCTTTGCCGTGTCAGCTTTGTACCAAACGCGTATCGTATAGCCAATCCACGAGGACGGCACTGTTACCGTTCGCGCGTTCGTATCGTTTAATATGTACCACGTGCTTCCGTCCTTCGTACCCTGCCACTGGTACGCCGTTGTCCCCGTGGGAAGCACTGCTGCCGTCAGCGTGTTCCCGTAAGCCGAACCGCCCGTCGGAGCAGCCAGCGTCCCCGTTAGCTGAATCGCCTTAATCGGTCCTATATATGCCGTGTCGACCGTTCCCGTGTACCCTGACGCGGGATAGAATCGGCACAGGAAATATGCCCCGATATCATCCGCGGTCGTCGTATACGTCGCGCCCGTCGACCATGGCAACCACACCGAATTCGATATACATCTGTACCACGTTCGGCTCGCCGCGCCCGTTGGCATCGCCGCCGATAACACCGTCCCCACCGTCAGCCCGTTCGACATCTGTATCGCTCCCGGTGTCGATATTCCCCGCGCCGCAATCGGACCGTACGAGTTGGTCATCTTCGCGACTCCCGAATAGCCTGAAAGCACGTCGTATCTAACGGAAAAATATTTGCCCACATCGCTTGCCGTCGTCGTATATGTGCTCGAGCGGGTGGAGATGCCTACCCAGCCCGTTGCCGACGTCCAATATTCCCAGCGGTCTATATACATTCCGCCGGGGGTTGACGGCGCGTAGAGCGTGCCGCCTACCGTTTTAGAGCCCGTGATTTCGCCCAATGTGCCGGAAATAGGCTTTAAGTCAGCCGCCGTAATCGGACCGTACGAGTTGGTCATTTTCGCGTTCCCTGTATATGCCGAAAACACATTGTACTTGACGGAAAAATATTTGCCCACATCGCTTGCCGTCGTCGTGTATGTGCTCAAGAAGTTGGATGTGCCCACCCAGCCCGTTGCCTGCGTCCAATATTCCCAGCGTTCTATGTACATGCCCGTTGGGGCGGTTGGCGCGTAGAGTGTGCCGCCCACGGTTTTAGAACCCGTAATCTCACCTAAGCTCCCCGAAGCCGCCTGTTGAGTCTTTGTAATCGGTCCGACCTGCGCCGTGTATACAGGACCTCCCGTGTACCCCGTAATTGCGTCGTAACGCACCCTAAAGTAGTAGCCCACTTGTGACGCTGTCGGGGTGTAAGTCGAGCCTACCGCACCGGCATAACTCCACGCACCGCTCGACGATGTTTTATATTCCCACCATGTAATACTTCCTCCTGTCGGGTTGCTCGGCGCGCGTAACGTATTTCCGTATTGCAAGCTTGAATACGTTATGTTCCCCGGCGTTCCTATAGATTTACTTTGCGTCGTAATCGGTCCCACCGGCGCTGTGTATACGGGTCCGCCTGTATATCCCGAGGTTGCGTCGTAGCGCACCCTAAAATAGTAGCCCCCTTGTGACGATGTCGGCGAGTACGTTGATGCGTTTGAGCCTATTGAGTACCACGTGCCGCCCGACGACGTTGCATATTCCCATTGCGTACGGCTCCCGCCAGTCGGATTGCTCGGCGCATATAACACAGCGCTGCCGATTTGCAAGCTTGAATATGTTATGTTCGCAGGCGTCCCGATACTTTTACTTTGCGCCGTAATCGGTCCCACCTGCGCCGTGTATACAGGTCCGCCCGAATATCCCGAAATCGCGTCGTAGCGCACTCTGAAGTAATGTCCTACTTGCGTTGCTGACGGCGTGTACGATGCACCGACGTTGCCCATAGAATACCACGTGCCGCTGGACGACATTTTATATTCCCACTGTGTGCGGCTCCCTCCCGTCGGGTTGCTCGGCGCATATAACGCGTTGCCGTATTGCAGGCTGGAATATGTTATATTTCCCGGCGTCCCCATAGTCTGGGTTGATGACGACGTTCCCTTAATGCCCGGGAAATAAGGCGACGAAATAGTCCCGTTGCCCTTTGACCCCACCTCGTAAGCGGGCACCGAAGCCGATACGCTCTCATTATACGCAAGCGTAGAGCTGTTGAAAACCGTTGGGGACGTGCTGTATACCTGCTTGTACGCGCTCCCCACGCCGTAGCCTATTCCACCGTAGTAATTCTGCCAGCCCGCGTAAGTATAATGCGCGTTCACTCCATAGACGGTCGTACCTTTAGGCACGTAGCCGGACGAAGAACAATACCTTAGCTGATTTTCATACGCCGAAAAAGCCAAGCCGGCAACTCCAATCTGTTCACCGACCTCAGATTGATACACCGTTATCTTGACCAGCGAATACTTTGAAGCATCGCTATTGGTGAAATCTTCATTGATGAAAAATTTTCCGCTAAAATCGGTAGGAACCGCTTGCGCCGAGTCCAAGTACATAGAAGAATCGTCAAGCGCAGGAAAAAACTGCAAGATGCTCGTCATCATAAAAGAAAACAATAAGCAAAGCGTTAAGGTCTTCTTTAACATAAAAACCACACCCTTTTTAATTTTCTACAATATATAACCTGCATTAATTACCTATAAATGGGCGAATCGTCCGTCCCCGCCCGCGAAAGGAAAAATGTTCCGTGAAAATATATCACCATTCCTCCCTACTTTATATTATAAGGGAAATAATTCCTTAAAGGGGCAATGTAACACAAATTTAATAGTTTTGTAACATAAATGTAACATTTTGAGCCGTGGATTATAAACGGACGTATTACAAAAAAGCGCTTATTATAAGCGATTTCAAGCAATGACGGAATTAAATTTCTACCAAAATTACAGTTGAAAAGCTGCACCGTACCGGAGCATGTTCATACCAACTCTTGTTCTAAATTTTCAAAGACTTCATCCGCAAAAAATTCGATTAACGATATCTCTAAGCCGTCGCATAGCTTTTTGATGGTCGCTATCGTAGTGCTGTTGTTGCGCCCGCTAACGACATTATTAATCGTGGACTGCGTCACACCGCTAAGCGTCCCCAATTTGTTTATCGTTATCCGCTTGCTCGCGCAAAGAGCCAATATTCTTCGCCTTACCGCTTCCCCTGCATTCATATTATCACATCCTACCATTAATTTTAACCTTATACAGCTAAAAAACTTACCTCTTTTAGGTTGACTTGTCGGATATTCGATGTTTTGAGTAACTTAAAAGCGAACGCGGCTCATTTATTCCACTCTTTTTCTTGCCGTATCACCTTCTCTCCTAAAAATATAAAACGCAAATTAACCCCATAAATAAGGGGTTTTTGCATATTTCCGTTATTCAAAATTTTTTTGATGTAATGGTTTTTTCGGCAAATAAAAAAAATGCAACACATTGAAGCATTAATTCATAAAAAAACTTATGTTCAGATTACGCAAAAATTTCCCAATATTTTTCACCTTGCGCCGCACTCGCCGTCCATATCCACTCTGCAATCCGCCGGACGACTATTTTTCGAGCAAAAAAAGGAGCGAAAGTGATGTACTCCCGCTCCATGAATTCGTTTGATTTATCAGCCGCGCCCGTTCTGTTGCCCGCCAATCGGACGTTCCCCTACATCGCGATTCGGATTAGGCGCACCCTTTCTTTTCTCAAACTCTTCTATCGCAGTTTGCAATGCGGCAATCGTGCTTAATGCTTGCCCTTTTTCATTCGCAAGCGCTAAAGTTTTAACTGTATCGCTACACAATATACTACTAGTGACGCGGTTTTTCCCAAAGCTTGAGTTTCCAAACATACATTCTCTAACGGTTTTTTCGCCTGTAAGCGTAATCCCGCGGAACGACACAGAGTTCTCGTAGCCACTATCCACATACTCCAAATTACCAAATAATTGCCTGTATTTTTCACCGAGAAAATCTAAAGGGTCCCGGTCTCTTGCATCCCGATCTTTTGCCCACTCTTTTGCGATGGCGTCAATAGCTGTTTTTTGCTCGTTCGCCGTAAGAACGCCAAACCCTTTTATCTCTTCAAAGCAAATCTGAACCGCGCGTTCTCTATCCGCCAACGAAATGGCAACTTCTTTTTGTGGAATTCCCGCTTTTTTAGCTGCTTCCAATAAATGCTTGCCATAATCTTTTAGTCTCCAAGAATCAACACCAATCTGATATGCTTCTCCTCTTCCCGAACCTCTTATATCCGCGCCATCTTCCATAAGCGCATCTGCGAGCATTTCAGTTAATGTTTCTTTTTCTTCGGGCGTTTCAAACTTAACGCCTTGTATGTCGGAATTATAACCCATCTCATAATAATCCAAGAAATGCTTAGCTCTATCGTACACTATTTCATAATGCTGCCCGCCTTTGCGCGAAACACCGAACCTTTGCATATTTGAAGCAAGCGCATCGCGCGCCAAATCTGTGCCATGACCATCAATCCCATGACCGTCATACTTAACTTTTTTCAACGCAGTCGTTATTGCCATTTCTTTATAAATCGGGTGTATATCGCCTAATTTGGCGCACACTTTGTCCACATCTTCTCTTATGCTATTTTCAATACGGTTCACAAACTCCGTTGCCCGCGCTCGCAAGTCCTCCATGAAATCTCGTTCCAAATCGATGCGATCATTCCACTCCGGCTGAAAAGAAAGCGCATTCTTATTTTCGTATTCACATAGCTCCTTTAAGCCAATGTCCGCATAGTTTTCAGCAACCGCAGGGCATCTCGTGTGTATGCGTTCTTTGATATAGTCCCTAACCTCTTTATTGAGGTCATCAATGCCTTTTTGGATTTTGTCGGCAATCTCATTTTCATTCCAACCTATTGAATAAGTAATGGTATTCGTCCTTTTATCGCGTTGAAATTTAGCCTCTGCCAATTCACTAAACCAAACTAGATCCCGCTTTCCGTTGGCGTCGTTCTCCACATAGTAGCGCTTTTTTTTAAGCACCTCACCCACCGCAGGCGGAACTTTTCCAGCATGTTTTTTTAGAAAACGGTCAATAATCTCCGTTACAAGCTTCTCGCCATCTTCAATGGCGGCGCTTAAAATTTTGTCGTCATTCGGTACGTCTCCTGTCATTTTTATCATGATAATCGCGCTCCCTTCGCAAAATGTAATTCCACTCCCGCGTATATAAAAACAATATATCATCAGCGGAAGACACTATCAAAAAGTGTAGGTTTTGATAAAAGCGCATTAAAGAAAAGCGATTGCGGATTTATCCCTTAAAATCGCAATCGGGACAAAAAAATAAGAAAAAATACATTTTCTTTACAGAAATTTAACATAACTTTAACATTTTGGCATTGACAACGGATTTTAAAGGGCGTATAATTAAATATAGAAAGGTAAATTTTGTAATTTTTTGTAAACTATCAAAACCTACACTTTTTGACAGTTGTTTTTTTGTCTTGCTTACTCGCAATTCCGCCAAACGCATGTAAAAAGTGGCAATTTTTAAGTTTATTCGCTGTAATAATTATTCGAGTGTCGGATTTTTGGATACAGAAAAGGCGCTTATAGGAATTCCCCACAAGCGCTTTAATTTTAATTCAATTTTGTTTGTCTATGTCAATTTTTTTCGCTCGTCTTGCTGCAACGCTATATTTCGCGCTGCTTAAATAATAATTCGGATGCGAATCACACGGATTTATCCCGCTCCGCGCTTGTTTCTTTTTTGAATTCCCGATAGGAATAAACCGCTGTCACGATAAGCCCAGCTGTCATAACCGACAAGGGCAATATAAAGTTCAACGGCGCGGGAATCAATGCGCCGAGAATGAATACAACGCCGCTTATGACAAACACATATCCGCCGAATTTGTGCGTTTTTACCCAGACATTTTCGCTGGCAAGCGTCCACGGGAGCCTGAGTCCCACGGAATAATTTTGCTTTACCTTTGGCATATAACTGCCCATTAAAACAAACATTAGCCCTATAATCAGCGGTATAATCACATTAACGGGCATCGATATCCCAAAAGAAGCGGCTAACACTATTGCCATAACTATCGTCATCAAAACAGCGACGGACACCTGCGTTATAGGCAGCAACGCCGATTTTTCCACGTTTTTTCCTTTGGGGTCAATTTTGGGCAACGCCTGTATGAGGAGCGTAAATAAAAGCGTGAAAGCGGGGAAGATAAATAGCGTCCATGTTGCCGAAAACCCGTTAATATTGCCTGCCGCGTCCCAATGCGAGGGTATTAAATCAGGAAGATAGCGATACAAAATCGCCGCCGCAACCAATTGAGCAAGCGCGATTGCGATGCAAAAAATAAAAATTTTTCGATTTTTCATGATTTTTAGCCTCCTTTTCAAATGAAATCACACGTATGCTAAATATAGCTTTATTATCTTTTTCCTCTGCATTCAAAGCCTAATAACGCGCCCTTTTCCCACGTGTCAATTTTGGTAAAATATTGCTCTAATGTCGCTGTCAGTTCCGCTTTTGTCTTATATGGAGGCGTGGTAAACTTCATTCTCGTGTAGATTTGTTTTATGAAAAAGTCGCTCATTTTGCGCGCTCCCTTAATGTACGAGCACCCGACTAAATCGCCCCCGGTTTTAAGCGTCCGCATAATTTCACGGATGGACTGCTCTTTTTCAGGGAAACACGGCAGCCCGTTCATGCACAAAACCATGTCAAAATCACCGTCCGCAAACGGCATATTCGCAACATCGCCCTGCTGCAATTTGACAGCCGCACCGGCTTCATCGTACGCCTCTTTCGCCTTATCAAGCATGCCTTGCGAGTAATCAAGCCCGGTTATATCGGCATTTTTCATCCTCGCGTATTTATTCTTTGTGAATAGCCCCGTGCCGACGGGAACATCAAGTAGCCTGCCGCTGAAATTATCGTCCAAATTGTCAACAACGCGCTCCTCAATATAGCTCGCGTCCTTCATCCCCCAAACCATGGAGGTGACAAGGGTCGACCATAGCGACTTGCCCGACAGTGTTTTGTTATACAAACTAGCCTTTTTAGTATACGCCTTGCCCACCTTGTCGATTCTCATGATTCAACGACAACCGCCGTTCCGCTCGCCGTCACCATAAGCATGTTGCCTTGCCCCAATACCTCATAGTCGATATCCACCCCGACGACGGCATTCGCGCCTATTTGACCCGCTCGCTGCTCCAGCTCCTTCAGGGCGTTTTCTCTCGCGTCAATCAGCTCGCCTTCGTAAGAACCACTTCGACCGCCGAAAAAGTTTGTCAACCCCGCGGCAAAATCCTTAACAAAATTCACGCCGTTGACAACCTCGCCAAAGACAATCCCCTTATATTCCTTAATTACTTTCCCCTCAATTTGAGGTGTTGTCGTTATAATCATTGATTTCGTCTCCTTTATCCAAATTTTTTCCGCCTGTCCGTTTTTTGGCTACCTGCTCATTATTAAATCCGCGTTGCTCAGCACCGATTTTGTAAAGTTCAATTCCTGCGCCGCTAAAATCATGCTCCCCGCGGTTTTCGTGACCAGTAGCTCTGGCGCCAAATCGTTAGTGGTTTTTTTCAATCGGAATCTTGTGCGGTCCAGCGCGTCGCCGTCCCTCAAAATGTGCGCCATCTCCATGAGCCTTTCCTTCCGCTCCGGAGAAATGCCCTCAAGCTGCGCATTTAACAGCTCTTCAATCTTGCTCGCGGGGTCCAAAGAATGCGCCTCAATTATAAACATAATTTCCCTAACCTCGCCATCGGAAAAACCCGAACTGACCATTTCCCGATATTTTTTTGCGCCCACCGCCCCGTGGTCCTCATTCGCGTCGTTGTGAACCCTGCCGATATCATGATATTTCGCCGCCTCCACGATAATCCTCACATCATCGTCCGAAAGCCCCTCATTTTTGGCAATGTAATACGAAAAAACCGTCACATTATCCGCGTGCGTCTTGCCGTGTATCCCCTTTAAATAAAATTTATCGTCGATATTCTCGCTCAATTCTTCGTTGAACCACTCAAATCCCGTCTTGCCCTCAAACTCCTTTATGCCACAAATCACGTCGCCCATGTTTTTCTGCTTGCAAATATCACCGTAATTCTGCATTTTTATCGAGAGACTATTGTATGGGTCCGTGAATTCCCGTCCGTAGTCCCTTTGGAAAATCTTGCTGTACATGCTAACGGCTTCCTCCGCCTTCCGCGCCGCAAGGAACTCGCGAATCCCCCTTAAACTCGTCAACTCCGCGCTTTCAGACGTCGTGGGCGAATCTTCCGCGAGACGAGCCGTCAATCCAACGCGCTCAATGCTCTGCTTAGCCATCGTTTTCTTATCCAGCCGACTTTGCGATATGTAATCAATTGTATTCTCAAAAGTACGCATACTTTCTTCGGAACCTCGGGCTTTAACGGCTTTATAAAGCTGTTCCGCCCTTCGCGGTATGTCCGAGCGTTTCAGGAAAGCGTCGCCGTCAGGACGATTATTGTGCATCCAAGCGTACCCGCTACAATATGAGGTAAGCAGCAGCAAATAATCCTCCGTAAGCGCCGGCGTTATTTCCCCCTCGGCGATAATTTTTTCAAGCTCCGTGATTTTTTGCCTGTGCTTCATCTTATACTTCCTCGCGTCTATCTTGACAATCGGCAACGCAGGGTCAAACGCCTTTGCCGCCTTCCTTTGCGCGTTCGTAATCGTGCCGTTGAAACATAACACACAATTCGGCATAATCCGCTCCCCGCTCTCCGCCTCGCGGTACAACACATACTCGTTATGATAGTGCAACGTTCTTTTCGCCGTTTCGTCGGAAGTCATGCACTCATAAGTCGTCGCCGTTACATTTCTGTTGTTCAGCCCGTAAGCCCCCGACGCGCTGGAACGCAAGTCGGTCGGACCGGACATAACATACATATCAGGCGTAAAATTAACAAATCCCAGCCTGATACTGCCTTCCGTTTCGCCGTACTCCGAAACATGCCCCAAAAAATTATTATTCACCAAACAGGCGCAAAGATATGCACTGCCCCGCTCGCGAGTTGTGAAGTCCGAGATTTTCGCGCCGCTCCCGCACCCGTTAAGCGTGTGCACAATCATGGAAAAGTCCTGACCGTTCAGCTCAATAACCTTCAGCCCGGACTTTGAATCAATTGTATTATGAAGCGTATGTATGTCTATCATGGACTTTTTAAGCTCAGCCCCGTACAATTTTTTTAATTCCTTCTTAAAATCGCAGAATTGACCGTTAATTTCGTCCAGCCAGTTGTCCGTCAACGCCGCGTTGCTGAGCAGCTGCTTATTTAATTTTATAGCTAATTCCTTGAGCAATTCCTTGTCCCGGCATTCTTCGATTTTTGATAAAATGTCCGTAAACAACGTGAAATATTTTATTTTATCGGCATACTCCGCGCCCAATTTTCCGCCCAAATCCTTCAACTTTTTTATGCTCGCAATTCTAAGCAAAATTTCCGATATCTTTTCCGGCGGAGTGCAGCAGAGAATAGAATAAATGCTCCGTTTAATCTCAAAAATATCATCCGAATTTATAAGCTTGCTATTTTTTATGTGCGCCAAATACGGCAACATACGCAAATCATGTACGCTATTGACTTCATATGTTTTCTCCGAATTAAACAGCTTTTTAAGCATAAAAAAATCGTACTTGAAAACATCGGACTCCATAAGCTCGCCTATAAGCTGCTGATAGTCCGCGCAACCGTTGATTACCTTCTGGAATAGAGACAAATTAAACGAATCCTTGGGCATCCCGTTGATTTCCTTCAGCTTTTCAAATATACGGAGCGCGGCTTCAAGCTTGCCGGTTTCATAAAGCTCGTTCAGTTTCAGGGTCTTTTTCGGGACCTCCAAATATTTTATTATGCTGTAAACGTTTTTCTCGCCAATTAATAAGGTAACCGCCGGGTTGAGCAGCGCGCCGTTTTGCATGCTGAAAACGATATTGCCCAGTTTTTTATACACGTCCTTGACAAACGTCGTTTTGGGGATATTGAGCAAATTATACAGCTTCCCCGCGTACTTCCCCGTGTGTATTCCGCCTGATTCAGCTAAAAGATGCGGCAGAATACTCACATCCGCCCCGCTGAATTTCGGACGTTCAACGGGATTGACAATGCCCAAAAATAAATCCATCCGCAGCTGAAAACTTGCCCCCTTAATAAGATTGGGATTCTCGTTTATCAGCGCGGTCAAGCCTTTTTTATCCTGCAAAAATTTCCGCGTACAATAATATAGAAGATAATCATTCGATTTCGCCGCGATATTCATCAAGCTGAAATTATCCTTCAAATGCTCGGGTATATTCTTATATTCCGCCCCGTCCTTCGTTAAAACCTTCTTCAAAATCGAAATTTCATTCTTAAATCTGTCCCCGATTGCGTTCACAAACGAATTATTGCCGCGCCCGGACTCCAAAGAAGGGCTCAAATGCTCCAGCGCAAGCCTCACCAGCCACCTATTATTCCTGTATTTTTCGTCCAATATCGCTATGTTGCGCCCGTCCTCCGTGAGCATCTTTTCTATATGCGCGGGAGCAATCATATCATTGGGCAAATATTTTACTAAATCGGGGAATTCGTACCTCAAGACGTTCATAAACGCACGCACGTCATAAAAATTTTTGATGGGCGAAATAATCGCATCGCCATAATCCGAATCATCCGTCCGCCACTGTTCGTTCATTTGCCGCTTGCTCTCGTCAAGGGCTTGCACAAAAAAAGGGTTCGCCTCCGCAAGCGTCAGGAATTTCCTCGCAATATCTTCCGTCATGTGTTCGACGGGGAAACGGCTGATTGTGAACGGATACACCTCAAGCGCGACCTTCGCAAATTCGGGGCTCTTAAAAAACGGCAACAGCATGGGCGGTATTGGTTGCCCGTACGCTTCCTCATAAATCACATGTTCATGTTTGTTTTCCGCCAAAAAGTCCTCCAGCAGCTTACGCGCGTCCGCCTCCGTCATGTTTTCGGGCTGCAACACAAACTCGTCGTACACCGCCGAACGCTTTGTGTCGGTCCGCAAAAACGCCCTGATAACCCTCTCGTTTTCCGCGTGAATCGTCGGCAAATGAGCCATGTCAATCCCGCGCGAAACGAGCGTTATCGCCTGTTCCTCGGTTATATATCTCAACGCGTTGCGCAGCGTCCTGCTGTTTTTTAAATCATCATTGGTCACATTCGGGATAAAAGCCTGCACAATTTCATCTTCCACGACAATTCGGGGGTCCACACACCATAGACAATCCACGTATCCATGCGCAAATATAAACGCCAGCTCTTTGTCGGTTATAAACACATCTTCCGCCTTGGAATTCAGCCACTCCGCCACCGCCGCGATTACTTCGGGGTTCTGCTTCGACCGCGGCGGCAAATGATTTACCAAATCGTACGGAGACATCACAGCCCGCTGTTGAGAAAAAATGTTAATAATAGCTTTATCTCTCAAAAAAGCATAGTCGGTATTTTTCTCAATCTCAATTGCCCCGCCGTCCTCCATGCCGACCGAAACGTCAGCCGTATCAAATGCACTCGGAGCCATCTGCTCAATGGAACTATGTATCTATCTCACCCCAATTATTCGCTGCAATTTGCCTCGACATCTTTAAATATAGACGAATCGACAAAATCCAGCATTTCTTTTAAAGGTTTTATTAATTCTTCATTCGTTTTTTCGCCCGCGCCGCTGCCCCGTTTACGGTCAGAAACACCGCTGTTTTCCATTGTTTTATGCATCCGCACACCACCTGTATGAAAATCCTTTGTATATTATTATATACCTTTTTTCACGGACAGTCAAGCTTTTTTTAATAATCTTCGTTTCAAGATTTATTCATTTTCCTCCGTTGAATATTTCAACAAAATGCTCTTCAAAAACCAACAAACAACAACTTGCCAAGCGATTGTTATCACAATATCCATAGGCAGACTAAATACAAATTGTTTGGCAATAAGCTCCATAGCAATAGAAAACAGCGAAAAAAATGACGCAACTATAATATACACCAGCGCGACCCCTTTTGCTAATTCTTGTGTTATTGTCCGCCTTTTGCTGTAAATAAAGGTGGACAACCAAACCGCGAGTAATTGCGTGCAGAAGCTAATACTCCACTGAATAGCCACATATTGAGATTTATCGGGGTTTTGCGCTATTAAAGCGCTAAGCGGCAACGTCTTAAGAAAATACACGCAAATCATTACCTCAAGAGCCAATTCAACGACAAATACGGCAATGCTGCATAGAACGGCAACACCCACAAAACTCCAAAAACTCCCTTGCTTTTTCTCTTCATCCAAACAAAACCCCTCCTCGTTATCTATCAATCAAAACTTTCCCGATAATCCTATCTTTGCTAATAAACCCTTTACTTGAAAAACGGCTACCACCGCTATAATTGCGATTATCTTCCATAACAAAATAACTATCTTTTGGCACAGTTATAGGATATTGCAAATCACCGATGATTTCCATTCGCTCCTGTTTTATGTACGGCTCATAAAGTAGCTGCCCGTCAACATAAACCGCGCTCTGCTCAAAAACAATGTTTACAACCTGCCCCTCAGTCGCAATAATGCGTGTAATATGTGTTTCGCCTTCGTTGGATTTATAGGCAATAATATCGCCGTTTTTGAAGTTTCTATTAAGCTTGTATATAGTAATTTTATCACCGGTTGTTAGTGTCGGAGCCATCCCCTCGCCCCCCGACATAATCGCGCGGGAAACAACCCATGTTTTTATAGCAAATAGCCCAAAAAACACGAGGGAAAACGCCAATATTATGCCCAACGAAATAAAAACATACTTTTTCATTAGCCTACTCCTTTCTTTATATACAATAATAACACACCATACGGGAAATTGCAAGTGTTTTTTACAAAAATCTACCGCCTTTTTCTACATATTTTTTCTCTTGTTTTTTCGCTGACTGATTTTTCGCGCATTAACATCACGCATTCTTATTTCGTAATATTTACACCAAAACGACGCGGTTCAATGTCCGTGCCGTTTGTTTGTTAGGATTAATTCGTTGTTTTAGTTGGTAACCGCCAACGGAAGCGTTTGAAGTTTTTTCTGCCCGACATAGCGCAATACCGTTGTGTAATCCGCGGCGTCGACGCCGAGATATTCGTTGATATTGTAAATTGTTGTGACGCCCGTGATGTCCGCGTTGCCGACTTGCCCTTTGATTGTGTTCAAATCCGACGTTGTTAGGGCGAATTTGTCCGCGGTGGGCAAGTAGAATGCTCCGGCATACAAGTACGCTGTGCCTCCGACCGTCATCGGGATGGCTTCGTCGATTGTCCCTGTATTTACGTTCGTCCCGTCGAGGTAGATGTCCGCCCAAAGGTAGCTTTCTTCGCGGACGGTTCCGACAACACTGCCTCCGTTGTCACCGAATCGCGAGAATCGGAGCATGTATTTCGGCGATGATTGGTTCGGGTCGCTGATTTTCAAGTCATTTGCCACTGTCCGTGGGATATTTAGCGTATAATTATATAGCGTCGAAGTCGGGTCGCCGATTGCCGCCGTCATGTTCATTTCTTGCGTGTACGCCACGCTTCCCACCTGCTTCACGATGTCGCCGACGTCGTCAACTTCGTACATTTCAACCCGAATTCCCGCGTCAATTTTGTTTAGATTTGGGGTGTAGCCGACCGCCGAAATGGGCGTTCTTTGCTTGCCGGTGAGCATTGCTCGCCCTTGCAAACTTATGCTATTCACATCGCCGCTGATTGTGACGGTAGGCATGTCCTCGACGGTCACATTTATGTAATCCTGTGTCAAAATGCCATGTTCGCCATCCACAAGAAGGTACGCGCCAAAGTCGTCCTGATTGCTGCTCAGGATTCCCCGCCCGTCAACGCCGAATATTTGGTCTTGGTCTATGTCGCTGTCAATGTTGTACTCTCCGATGGCAAAACTCGCGCTGGTAGGCACGTTTTCTTTCACTCTATAGTGGATTGTAAAGTACACGTCGTCGGTTAAGGTGTGTGGGACGAGCGGAATATCTTCCTCGACCGTCCAACTCAAAAGGAATTTTCCTTCCGAATTAATCACGCTCAAGACCTCGCTCGATGAGTCATAATCCCGCGCGCCGCTCAAAAATGTGCCGTTGACGAGCAGTCCCGTGAGATTTTTCGTATCAAAATCAACCGTTTCAAGATTGGTTATTTCGATTGTGTCGTTGTCGAAAAGCATTGGAATCGCCAACACATACGCGTCATAGCCGATGGTGGAGGCGTCAAATGACACGTCGATATGCCCGTCATATCCCGCGTTTTTTGCAATCGCGTCGGGGGTCAAAATTACTTTTACATCTTCTAAAATATGGAACTGCGCATTTACCGTACCCGTGTAATTTCCTATCCCCGTGACCGTCACGGTCGCCATCCCCGCATCAACATTATTGCTGTACGTCACCGTGTAATCCGCGTCTTTCACCAGCGTCACATCGCCGTTTTTCGCCACCACCTCCGGCTTAATCTCCGAGCCCGCATATCTCTGCGCCGCTATATTTTCTACCGTGAACGTCGCCGCGCTGATGGTAAAAGTCCGGTCCAACGTCCCTACATAGTTATTTATACCTGTAACCGTCACCGTTGCCGTCCCCACGTCAATATTATCCAAATACGATACCGTGTAATCCATCTCTTCAACTATCTCAATCCCCGCCGGATTCGCTACTGTTTTAGCCTCCACTACCACGGACGACTGCGTCACCGCCGAACCCGTGTATTCTACATCAATAACTCCCGTAATCTCCGCGTCATATAGGTTGTTATATTTCAAACTATTACTTTTCGCATACGTTTCCGCCGCGCTTCCATAGTGACAATTTATTACAAAATCGGCGGATGTATAGCTAAATACGTCGGCGCCTATTGTCGTTACGCCGTCAGGAACTGTAACACTCTCTAATTTATTGCTATCGAAAAATGCAGATTCCCCTATGCTATCTACACTTGTAGGTATCGTTACTTCCCCCGTTAATTTACCGCAACTGCAAAACGCATAAAAACCTATGCTCGTCACACCTTCAGGTATTGCAACCTCCCCTTGCTTGCCCGCAGGACACTGTATTAATGTAGTTAATGCCTTATCATATAATATACCATCAATAGAGACGTAATTGACATTGTCGGCATCTACGTTTATGGCAGTTGAACCGATTCCGGTAAACGCCTGCTGACCTATGCTCTCCAAGCTTTCCGGCAACGTTAATACTCCTGTCAATCCGCTACAATAGTAGAACGTAGCATATCCTATACTCGTTATGCCTTCCTGAATTGTCAATACTCCCGTCAATTTACTGCACGAGAGAAATGCACGCTCACCTATGTTAGTCACTCCAGCAGGTATATTTAAGTCTCCCGTCAAGCCGACGCAATTGTTAAATGCACTTCTACCTATGCTCTCCAAGCTTTCCGGTAGCGTTAATTCTCCCGTCAAGCTACTGCACAAAATAAACGCCTTCTCGCCTATGCTTATCACTCCTTCCGGGATTTTTAAACCTCCCGTCAAGCCGCTACAAGTGCCAAACGCATCTTCGCCTATGCTCTCCAAGCCTTCCGGTAGCGTTAATGCTCCATCAAATCCGCTACACAAGGTAAACGCAAAATCATCTATGAACGTCACACCTTCCGGAATCGTTAAATCTCCCGTTAAACCGCTGCAACTGTTAAAAGCAGAGTGCTCTATACGCGTTATTTTTGAGGGGATTGTTAATCCTCCCGTTAAACCGCTACACAAGGTAAACGCATATGTACCTATGCTCTCCAAGCTTTCCGGCAATGTTAATGCTCCATCAAATTTGCTGCATTGGGAGAATGCCTTCGTGCCTATGCTTGTAACACCTGCGGGTATTGTCAAATCGCCCGTCAATCCGCTACACCCTTGAAATGCAGACTCGCCTATACTCTCCAAGCTTTCCGGCAACGTTAATACTCCTGTCAATCCGCTACAATAGTAGAACGTAGCATATCCTATACTCGTTATGCCTTCCGGAATTGTCAATACTCCTGTCAATTTACTGCACGAGAGGAATGCACGCTCACCTATGTTAGTCACTCCAGCAGGCATATTTAAGTCTCCCGTCAAGCCGCTGCAACCGTTAAATGCACTTCTTTCTATGTTCTTCAAGCTTTCTGGCAGCGTCAACGCTCCTGTAAAGCCGCTACACGAGGTAAACGCAAGCGTTCCTATGCTCACCACTCCTTCCGGAATCGTCAATGCTCCCGTCAATTTATTGCAACTGTAAAACGCATAATTACCTATACTCGTCACGCCGGAGTCAATTGTAAGGCTTGTTACAGAATCCTTAAACGAATTCCATGGCATATTGCTGCCATTGTAATTCGTCATAGTGCCTGTTCCCGATATAGTTAAATTGCCTGTCGCGCCTGTGAAGGTCCATGTGAGGCTAGCTCCACATGTGCCGTTTGCGTCATCGGCGGCGTAGGTTATTTGCGTATTTAAAAATACTTCTCCCGCAAAAAGAGAAGTAAATAAAACAATAGAAATTATTAAGCTACATAATTTCTTTGCAAATGAAAATTCCGGGAAGTCCGTTAAGTTAAAAAACGATATTGAGGTCTTATCCTCTCTCTCTCTCTCTCTCTCTCTCTCTCTCTCTCTCTCTCTCTCTCTCTCTCTAGAATAATCACGTTTTTTCATGGTTCCTCTTCCTTCCCTTGTAAATTTAAAAATCTTATTGACTGTACTGTATCACAAAAAAACAGTCTCGTGGGATTTGTAACACAAATATAATATAATTGTAACATAATTGTAATATTTCCTTTTAATTCCATATACTTCTAATATGAATGAATTTTTACCGTCTTTTTAGCGTTTTTAATTTTCCAAAATTACGTTTTGGAGTAAATTTTAAGCTGCATTCAGGTTCTCACCATGAATTGTTACAAAATTAAATCGCCGTGCATTAGCATATGTGGTAGTTGACAAACATACTTTTTCGTGATATAATTAACCTCACAGCAGATGTAATTTCGCAATCCGTCCCGCATAAAAGATATCGTAACGCTCAATGTCTGCATATAATTAATCAGAAAGTACCGTCAAAGGGGAGATAAAATGAACTCATCAGAACTTCTGGATGCAATAAAAGACGCGAAAAATGTGGAGGCATCCACCAAAATCCTCATGGAAAATTGGGAAGAGGCAAGCCGCAAAAGCAGTGAAGCCGGGCGCGTCGAGGAATATGAGAAAATTTTTGGGGAGTATTCGATAAAGATTTCCGAAGCTGATGCAGCGGGCACTTTGACCGCGCAGGAATTGACGGACGCGCTGCAATCTTCTTATGACCGCGCGCTGTCCCTCAAGGCGTATTCGCGCAAAAAAGCGCCTAATTTCTATAAAAACGGCGATAAGGTGTTGTATTCCATCGTCACGGTCTCAAAAAAGGTGGCGGACTCGTTTATGCGCAAATATACCGATTTTCTGGAAAGTCCCCTCTGCGGGCTGTGGAACAAGTATGCGGATACAAGGGAAAATGCGGATTATAAAGAATTTGCTGTTGAGTCGGAAAAGCTGAATTTCCCCTCCGGCTGGACACCCACGACCGACGTAGTCGCGGATAAAACGTTGCTTCTGCTGTTCCCGGACGGGTTTGACGCCGCTCCTTTGCAGGGCGCCGAGGAGTTTTTTGGCGAGGAATACATGAACGTTCTCATTTCATACTTTGGGGGGCTTCGACCCACGCCCACGTCCCCGATTCCTTTGGAAGGTCCGATACCGCAGAACGATTACGCCTCCGTAATGCGGCTTAAAATTGCGCCTTCTTTTAACAAATCTTTCATGGAAGCCATGCGCTTTCGTCACCAAATTGACAACTGGAGCTCCATGCTGGACGCGGAGGAATTTTTGGCGGTCAGCATAGATTCGCTCGTGCCGAAATACCTCGATAAATCCGCGGAGTATGATGAAAATTCACCTGAAGCCGGCGCTCAAAAATCTGATGAGCAAAACGAAAATACCCGCGTAAATCAAAAATTGCTTACGGTGGATAAATTAGTGCATTTGTCGCCTAAAATCCCGTTTTTGTCAAGCAGTAATCCCGCGCGAAAATTATATAAGTTTGTCGGGAGGGAGCGCACCCACGAGTTTGCCGCTTTAGACAGCTTCGCGGACAAAAATAAAGTCGCACGTAGCATCGACCCGTTGCGCCCTCAACAGCCCTAAAACTCTGCCGATATGCGGTCAATTTATTAAATTTAATTTTATGGTTGAAATTTTGATTAAGATGTGGTAAAATAATAATGTAAACGCTCCGGGGTCATCAATGCCTTGTAATATGGTGGGTATAGCTCAATTGGTTAGAGCGCTAGATTGTGGTTCTAGAGGTTGTCGGTTCGAGACCGATTATCCACCCCAGTATCGGGGCAAATCTCTCTTTGCCCCGATATCCTTTCTTACGTCGCAATGCGCGTCGCTATGTTCATTTCCGCGCTGAAAAACGCGCGAAAATATCACCCGCCCCGTCATTGCTCCTTCTCCGCAAAAGGTCACGCTGCTGCGTCGCCTAAGCCCTTGTAAACGCGGGCTTTTAACGGCGTCTTGCGCTACCACCCTTTTGCGGTAAAACCACCTGAAAAATCAATAAATGTATTTGAGAGTTTGGTGAAAACTCCTTTTTTTGCGCTAAAAACCACCTTTAAAAAAGAAAAATGTACTTGGGAGTTTTATACGAACTTCTTCTTTTGCTCTTAAAACCACTCCTATTTCGGGGAGTGAATCCCCGAAAGTCCGCTCTTTTACTATAGGGAACAGGTAATAGGGAACAGGGAACAGGTATTGTTGAATTGCTTACGCAATTCTTTTTATTTTATTTAATTCAAAAGATTTTCGCAGGTACAAGTAATAGGTGATAGATAGTGTTAAATTGCTTACGCAATACTTTTTTACTATAGGGAATAGGTAGTGTTGAATTACCCCACGCAATTTTTTTATTTTTTTCATTCAAAGATTTTCGTAAGAAAATCTTCCACACCTGTTCCCTGTTCCCTGTTCCCTATTCCCTTCTACGCCTGTTACCTGTTACCTGTTACCCCTGTTCCGTTCACAAAAAGGGACGGTGAATTTTACACCGCCCATTTTTTATGATTAATACGCTGTTTTAATTGCTAATCACCAGCGGGAGGGGTTGGAGCTTTGTTTTGCCGACATATCGCAATACCGTTGTATAATCCGCGGCGTCGACGCCGAGATATTCATTAATATTGTAAATCGTCGTGACGCCCGTGATATCCGCGTTGCCGACTTGTCCTTTGATTGTGTTCAAATCTGACGTTGTTAGGGCAAATTTTTCCGCGGTGGGCAAGTAGAATGCGCCGGCATACAGGTACGCCGTGCCGCCGACCGTCATCGGGATGGCTTCGTCGATTGTCCCTGTGTTTACGCTCGTTCCGTCGAGATATATGTCCGCCCAGAGATAGCTTTCCTCGCGGACTGTCCCCACCACGCTTCCGCCGTTGTCGCCGAATCGCGAGAATCGAAGCATGTATTTCGGACTAGAGCCGGTGGGGTCGCTGATTTTCAGGTCGTTTGCCACTGTTCTTGGAATATTTAGCGTGTAATTATACAGCGTAGATGCGGGGTCGCCGATTGCTGCCGTCATGTTCATTTCTTGCGTGTATGCCACGCTTCCGACTTGCTTCACGATGTCGCCGACGTCGTCGACTTCATACATTTCGACTCTAATCCCCGCGTCGATTTTGCTTAGATTCGGGGTGTATCCGATTGCTGAAATAGCGGTTCTTTGCTTGCCCGTGAGCATCGCGCGCCCCTGCAAGCTAATGCTATTCACGTCGCCGCTAATCGTCACCGCGGGCATGTCCTCGACAAATAGATTTATGTATTTTTGCGTCAAAATCCCGTGGTCGCCGTCAGTCAGCAGGTACGCCCCAAAATCGCCTTGATTACTGCACAAAACGCCCATCCCCTCTACGCCGAAAGTCTGGTCGGAGGTTATCCCGCTCGCCTCGTTGTACTCGCCAATGGCAAAAGTTGCGCTCGTAGGCACGTTTTCCCGCACCCTATAGTAAATCCGAAAATACGCCTCGTCGTACTCCAAATCGTGGGGGACAAGCGGCGTCGCCGACTTCACCGACCAGCTCAAAATGAACTTGCCGTCGGCGTTAATCACGCTCAAAACCTCACTCGACGAATCGTAATCCGCCGCGCTTTTCAAGAACGTGCCGTTGACCAGCAGCCCCGTGAGATTTTTCGTGTCAAAATCGATAGTTTCGAGGTTAATTATTTCTATTGTATTTTTGTCGAAGACCATCGGAATCGCCATCGCGTAGCCGGAATTCGCCGCCGCGCCGTTGAACGACACGTCGATATGCCCTTCATATCCCGCGTTTTTCGAGGTTGAATCGGGAGTGAGGTTGACGAGGATATCGTCCGCGCCCGCGATTTTCGCGAAAGTTTCAACGTTAGTGTTGCCATCCTCACGAGTATATTTCCCGCGATAAATCCCGTCGCCGACAGTCGCGGTGATTTGTTCGTCGACCTCGGTTTCCGGGAGCCACACGTAAATACTGCCCGAATCATCGGTAAATACGTCATTTATCCCGTACGCGCCCGCCATAATCGACGCGACGCCGAACAGCGGTTGCAGCTTGAAACTTTTCAACGGGACTTTTACCGCCGGGGGCGTACCAAAAGTTATAGTATTGAAATACACGTTTTCAAGCGAGCTATTCTTCGGTTGCGGTCCGAGAAAATTATTAACCTTAACGCTCCCCCCGTCGATTGTCACCGTACCGATTGCCAGCTTATTTTTTCCTCCACCTATTGCCGCACCATATGTACCGCCGTTTGCAACCACAGTTCCGCCGTTTATTGTGATTGTGCCGCCTTCTCCACTATCACTACCACTACCACCGCCGCCGATTCCTGCAGCGTCCGCCGCGCCATTCGCGATTATAGTTCCGCCGTTTATGGTAATTATTCCACCGTCGCCGTACTCGCCGCCACCGATGCCCGTAGCGTCTGTGCCGCCGATTGCGTTTATGACACCTCCGTTTATAGTGATTTCGCCGCCGTCACCATTGCAACCACCGCCTATGCCCGAACCCCCACCGTCGCCGGTTGCCGTGATTGTTCCGCCTATTATATTGATTATGCCGCCTTTGCGACCCCAGCCTCCTCCAATGCCCGCGCTGCCACCGCCTCCAATTGCTTCCAGACTACCATCTCCGCTTATAGTAAGTATTGCATCAACGGGGACATTCAATCCGGCTTTGGATTCGCCGCTTTTGAGGGAGTTTTCGCCCACCAAATTTAAATCCACCGTTGCACCCGTCATGTCAAACGCTGTCGCAAATGAAACCGCCGAAACGTCTATTTTCACGCCATTGAGCGTAATATCCGCCGTAACGCCCGACGCAACCTTAATGCTGTCCCTAGTTGTCGAGGTCACGCCCTCGCGAAGGGATATCGTGTACGCGCCATCCCGCAGAATCTGCAAAATATTCCCATTCCACGCCACATATTCCGCATTATCCGCGTTGTCGCCCGCCACCTCAATATCCTTAATCAACGCGTTTATGTAGAAATCCACCGCCGCCGACTGCGCCGCGTTATAATTCGTCGTTTGCGCCGTGTTGCCGCGCACTTGATACCGTCCCGGCTCGCTCGGAACCCCCGCCGACCACGAATTCTGCCCATACCCCGTGTATTCGTACGTCACCGTCGCGCCGCCCGTGTTGGTCACCACCGTCGGATTGGGCGTCGACGGCTCGGTTATGCTCCCCTGGCTTATCACCAGCGTGGAATCCGCGCGATTGATGTAGAAATCCACCACCGCCGATTGCGCCGCGGCATAGCTCCCCGTTTGCGCCGTGTTGCCGCGCACTTGATACCGCCCCGCCGCGCTCGGCACCGACGCCGACCACGAATCCAGACCATACCCCGTATACTCGTACGTCACCGCCCCGCCGCTTGCGTTCGTCACCACCGTCGGATTCGGTCCCGCCGGATACGTCACATTCCCCTGACTTATCACCAAAGTTGAATCCATAAGGTTAATCGTGAAGTTTTTATTCACCGTACCCGTGTAATTGTTTATGCCCGTAACCGCCGCAGTCGCCAACCCCGGGGCAGTATTATTGCTGTACGTCACCGTGTAATCCGTGTCTTTTATCAGCGTAATCGTACCATTTTTCGCCACCACCGCCGGTTTAACCTCCGAACCCGTGTATGTCTGCGCCGCTATATCCTCTACCGTGAACGTTGACGCAGCTATAGTGAAATTAGTCGAAAGAGTTCCACTATAATTTCCCTTCCCTGTAACCGTCACCGTTGCCGTGCCCAGCTCGGTATTACTACTGTACGACACCGTGTAATCCGTGTCCTTAATTATAGCAACCCCCGACGGATTCGCAAGTGTTTTGGCGGTCAACACCAAAGACGGCTGCGTCACGCCGGAACCCGTGTACGCCTTGTTAGAAACACCCGATATTACCGCATCGTACAGATTATTATATTTCAAACTATTGTTTTTTGCATATGTATCTATCGTACTTCCATAGTGACAATTTATTACCATATCGGGAGAGGTACCGTAAAATACATTGGTATCACCTATTGTTGTTATACTATCGGGTGCTACAACACTCATTAATTTATTACAATTTCCAAATGCACCCTGTTCTATGCTCGTCAAGCCTTCGAGTATTGTTAATGTTCCTGTCAATCCGCTACAACCCCAAAACGCATTAGCCCCTATGCTTATTATGCTAGCTGGTATAGTTAGTTCTCCCGTAAAATTGCTGCAATTCTGAAATGCACTTTCATATATGTACTGCACTCCAGTAGGTATCGTTAATGGTCCCGTCAATCCGCTGCAATTGACAAACGAAGCATAACCTATCTGCTGCACACCTGTGGGAATTGTTAATGCTCCCGTTAATTTGCTACAACCTTGAAACGCGCAATAACCTATGTATGTCACGCTTGAGGGTATACTAAGATTTGTAAATGCTGCAATTTTACCCGTCGGACATGCAAGTAATGTAGTCAAATTCTTGTTATATAATATGCCATTAATTGAGGTACAATAGTCATTGTTAGAAGCCACATTTATGTTAGTTGAACCAATTACGGCAAAAGCGCCGGCACCTATGAACGCTACGCTTGCAGGTATCGTTAAGTCTCCCATTAACCCACTACAATTGTAAAACGCAGTCTGACCTAAAATCATGACGCCTTCCGATATCGTTAATCCTGTCAACCCGCTACAATTGCGAAACGCATTAGTCCTTATTTCCAGCACACTTGCAGGTATTATTAAGTTTCCCGTTAACCCGCTACAACTGGAAAACGCACCTTCGCCTATATCCGTCACGCTTGCAGGTATCGTTAATCCTTTCAATTCGATACAATAGTAAAACGCATATCTGCCTATGCTCCCCACGCCGGAATTAATTGTAAGACTTGTTATGGATTCTCTAAACGAATACCACGGTGCGCTGCCAGCTCCGTAAGCCGTCATCACTCCAGTGCCGGATATGGTTAGATTGCCGGTTGCGCCTGTGAAAACCCATGTGAGGCTGGTTCCACATGTTCCGTTTGCATCCGCGGCGGCGTGGACTATTTGCGGACGTAAAAATACTTCTCCCGCGAAAAGAGAAGTAAATAAAATAATTGAAACTATTAAGCTCACGATTTTTCTCGCAAATGAAAATCCCGGGAAGTCAGTTAGATTAAAAAACAGTGTTGAGGTCTTATCCTCTCTCTCTCTCTCTCTCTCTCTCTCTCTCTCTCTCTCTCTCTCTCTCTCGAATAATCACGTTTTTTCATGTTTTCGACTTCCTCTCTTTGTAAATTTAAAAATCTTATTGACTGTACTGTATCATAAAAAAACAGTCACATGGGATTTGTAACACAAATGTAATATAATTGTAACATAATTGTAATATTCCCTAAAAAATGGAAAAAAGCGCGTTCACATCTGTAATCCACGTCTTTTAAGCTTTTTTATTTTTTAAAAATTACGCTGCAGTAGAAAAGTTCAAGCGCATTTTGCGCTAATTCGCGGATGTCGACAGGCGCGCGAAGCCTTTCCCCGTCACCTCGCGCGCGTCCATTGTGACAATAAACGCCGCGGAATCAATGGAATAAACCATACTCTTCAACGAGGGAATTTCTCCCGGGCGCACGGTGCATAAAAGAATGGTTTTGGGGTCTTTTTCGTATGTTCCCGCTCCGTAAAGGGCGGTCGCGCCGCGGTTCAATTTTTGATGAATCCGCTCGCAGATTTGTTCGTGTTTCTCCGAAATAATGAATACCGCATGTGCGAAATTCACGCCCTGTGTGATGTAATCAATCGTTTGGGTCGCCGCGAACAACGCAACGGCAGAGTACAGCCCCACCTGTAAATTCCCGAAAACAACGGTTGCGAGCGTGATTACAACTGCGTCCGCCAACATCACCATCACGCCAAAGCTTACCGAGGGTATCTTTTTTTGCAGTATTTTAGCTACGATATCCGTGCCGCCCGTCGTGCCGCCCGCGACCAGCACGATGCCTATTCCCGCGCCCGACAACACGCCGCCGTATAGCGCGGACAACAGAAAATCGTACTCACCCACAGGTATTTTCTCCATTATTTGCAGGAAAACCGACAGCATCAGCGTGGCGTATACGGACTTCACCAAAAATTCGCGCCCTTCCGCCAGCGCGCCCATGATAAAAATCGGTACATTAAAAAGCATCACCAACACACCCATCGGCACGTTCATGACATAATGCACGATGGTGGCAAGCCCGCTAACTCCGCCCACCGCCAGCCGATTCGGGACGAGGAACTCAGATATCCCGAACGCCAGCAGCGCTGAGCCGAAGGTCATAATTATATATTTTTTCAGGAAATTCCACATGTAATTAGTATTGACATCATTGCGGAACTCATTCATCAAAGTTTGGCGATAATTTAATTGTCTTAAAATTAGTAGTTGTATTTTACGAAAGTTTATGTTATACTATTATTAAAGGAGTTGATAACAGTGCCTACGATTAAACCTATTTCGGATTTGAGAAACTACGGCGAGGTTTTGCGCGACGTCGCAATCGGCGCACCCGTCTTTCTGACGAAGAACGGACACGGGCGGTATGCGGTTTTGGATATTGAAGAGTACAAAGAATTTGAAAAAATGGCGGCATGGCGCAAATTGAAAGGCGAGTTAGACAAGGGGCGGCAATCGGGCGAGGAAAACGGGTGGATTGCGGCTGACGAGGTTCGGGCGCGTCTGGGTAAGCAATCCGATGGCTAAAATCAGATATTCCCCGGAGGCTCTGCGCGATTTGGAGAAGATATGCGACTATATTTCTGAGCAGTTAAAAAATCCGACAGCCGCACTTAACACAGTAAACGCCATTCAAGATAAGATTGACAAGCTGGCGGACTTTCCACTTCTCGGGAAGCCGTCGTCCGCGATTTATTACGATGTTGACATGGACGATTATCGTTTCCTCGTATGCTTAAATTATTTGGCGTTTTATCGCGTCGAGGGCGATAACGTACATATCGACCGCATTATGTACGGGCGGCGGGATTATATCACAATCCTGTTCGGCGAACCTCCGCAGGACGAGCATGAATAATTCACCGCATTTTTGCCAAACATATCCTCGAGGGTGGTCATTATGCGCGGTGCAAAAGAAATTACGACGCCCGTCTACATCACCGAAACTGCGACTGTAGCGGGACCTAAGGAGTCAAAAGGAGATTTGGGCACAACCTTCGACGTTTGTATGCCCGACAATATGTGGAACGAAAAGAGTTGGGAAAGCGCCGAAAGCAAGATGCAGCAGCAGGCGATTCAGACGCTTTTATTGAAGTCGACCAGGACTGCCGACGATATCGACCTTATGCTCGCCGGCGATTTGCTCGCCCAATGTATCGGCACTAATTTTGGGATTCGGGAGTTCGGCATACCCTTTTTGGGGCAATTTGGCGCGTGTTCCACGATGGCGCAGACGCTGGCGACGGGGGCAATGGCAATCAACGCGGGCATGGCGGAGAACGCAATTTGCGGCACCTCCAGCCATTTTTACTCCGCCGAACGGCAATTTAGGTTCCCCATCGAGTATGGCGGGCAGCGAACGCCTACGGCGCAATGGACTGTGACGGGGGCAGGCTTCGCCCTGTTGTCGCGCGAGCCGAACAATGAAAATACACAGGCGTTGAACGTGAGGGTTACCTCCGTTACCATCGGGAAAATCGTCGACGGCGGTATCAAGGACGCGGCAAACATGGGCGCGGCAATGGCTCCCGCGGCGGCGGACACACTGGCGGCGCACTTCGACTCCACCAAAACCGTTCCACAGGATTATTCGATGATTATCACGGGAGATTTGGGTAGCTTCGGCGGAGATATCCTGCTGGATTTGATGGACAAAAGCGGGTTTGACATGCGGGATAATTACCGAGATTGCGGCACCGTCATATTCGATTTGGTCCGCGAAGACGTGCACTGCGGCGCAAGCGGGTGTGGGTGCAGCGCTCTGGCGATGTGTGGGTTATTTCTGCCTATGATTGCCCGCGGCGAGTTAAAGCGGGTTTTATTCGTCGGCACCGGTGCGCTCATGAGTCTGACAAGCTTCCAGCAAGGCGAAAGCATCCCCTCCATTGCCCACGCGGTGGAATTGCAATTATAATCCGTACTTTTCTCCGTGCTTTTTAAGGAAGGTGAAGTAATTTATGATTTTTCTTTATTCATTTTTAATTGGCGGCGCGTTATGCGCGGTCGCACAAGTTATAATAGATAAAACCAAGCTTACCCCTGCGCGGATTTTAGTTTTATACGTATGCGCGGGCGTTTTTTTATCACTGCTCGGCATATACAAGCCGCTCGTCGACTTTTCGGGCGCGGGCGCGACGACTCCGATTATCGGTTTCGGCTACTCGCTGGCACGGGGCGCGATTGAGGCGGCGCAAAAAGACGGCATATTAGGTGCATTAAGCGGGGGCTTGACGGCAACTTCCGCGGGTGTGTCCGCCGCGATTCTGTTCGGCTACCTCGCCGCGTTACTTTTTAAACCAAAGGACAAATAAACCTCGTCCACCTTTTCATTCAGCAGCATTCCGCCGCTGACATTTTCATTTTTGGAGCAAGTTTTGAGCGGTACCGCCAAATTAATGCTTGCATTCTTTAAAAAATTATGATAGGATGGAAATGTAGGACAATGAAAAGCGGAGTTGAGGGAATGAACAACAACGAAACGGTAAAAATGAGCGTGGCGGAAACGAATAGTATGGAAGCCAAAACGATACTCGTTAAGGTGTATGAGGCGTTGCGCGAGAAGGGATATAACCCGATAACGCAGATTGTAGGGTACATTATGTCGGGCGACCCGTCCTACATCACCAGCCACAACAACGCGCGCTCGCTGATTCGCCGCATGGAGCGCGACGAGCTGCTGGAGGAATTGGTGCAGGCGTACATGGTAGGAAAATGAAGATACCTAAAGCAATCCGCACAATCGGGTTCATTACTGCGGCGATTTTTGCGTCCAAACTCGCGGGTATGGCGCGCGATATACTGTTTGCCAACTTCTACGGCGCGTCTGAATTGACCGACGCATACCTCGCTGCGGCGCGCATTCCCCTGCTGTTTTTTGATTTGACCCTTGGCGCGGCGGTTTTGTCCGCGTTTATCCCCGTTTTTAACGAGCTCCTGACGTCAAGCGACGGTGATGAAGCAAAAAGTAAAGCGGCGGCGTTCAAATTCGCAAGCAATTTTTTTAATACCGTATTGGTCATATCCACGGTTTTTACCTGCGCGGGCATGATATTCGCGCGCCCGATAATCGGTCTGTTCGCCCCGGGGCTAACCGCGAGCGGCTTAAACCTCGGCGCAATTTTGCTCATAATAATGCTGCCCACCATGATTTTTACCGCCCTCGCCTACGTTTTTGCGGGAGTGCTCCAATCGTTGGGCGAATTCAATGTTCCCGCGTTAATCAGCCTGATTTCCAACATCGCCGTCATAATATACCTCCTTGCCTTCAACGGTCGGTTCGGCATTTATGGGATGGCGGCGGCGATTTTGCTCGGCTGGGGGCTGCAAGTCGCCGTGCAAATTCCCTCGCTAATCAAGCACAAATTCCGCTACACCCTCACGCTGAATCTGCGCGACCCGTCCCTGCGCGCATCCGCAAAAATGGCGATACCCATCCTGATTTCGGCTTGGGTCCAGCCCATATGCGTAGCTATAAACACGCGATTTGCAAGCTATTTAGACGCGGGCGCAATCTCCGCGCTGGACTATGCCAACAAAATCTACATAATGATCGTCGGCATATTTTCGTTCGCCATCACGAACTATATTTTCCCGAAATTATCGCAATTATCCGCGCTGGGAGCGGAAGGAGCGGCAAAGCGCGGCAAATTACTGCGGCAGTCCATAGGCGGGCTGTCGGTTATAATAATCCCCATAATGTTGGCGATGATTTTCTTCGCGCACCCGCTGATTAAGCTGGTTTACGGGCGCGGAGCGTTCACCGCGGACAACATCAACGCCGCCGCCGCCGCCCTGTTCGGGTACTCGTTCGGAATGCTCGCGCTGGGCATAAACGAAATCCTCAATAAAGCCTTCTATGCGGAAAAAGACGGGAAAACACCCATGCTTTCCAGCATCGCGGGCATAGCTCTGAATATCGCGACGGTTCTTTGGCTGCAAAGCGCCGGGCGACTGTCAATCGTCACGCTTGCTCTGGCTCAAGCCGTCAGTTCTAACGTTATAATGCTGTTTTTAATAATAAAAATACGAAAAAAAAGCAGGGATAACGTCCCCGTCATTCCACCGTCTTAACTTAAAATTTTTATTTTTTCCCGCTTTTCTCAAAAATTCTATGTCGTCTGTTGACCGCGAACATGACAACCGCCGCAATCAGCGTAATAAGCGCCACTATTTGCGAGATTTTGAAGTCCGCTCCATAGGGCAGTGAGTCCGCGCGTAGCGGCTCAATGAAAAATCTCCCCAATCCATACCACGCTATATAGGTCAAAAATGTTTCGCCGCGGCGGAGCTTGCCGAAGCGATTAAGTACGTATAACAACGCAATTCCTAACAAATTCCAAACGCATTCATATAAAAACGTCGGATGCACCGAGGCGAGATTGCCGTTTGCGTCGATAATTTCCATGCGTATCCACGAATTCGTCGGGATTCCGTACGCCTCACGATTGGCGAAATTCCCCCATCTGCCTATCGCTTGCCCCAGCAACACCGCGGGCGCGCAAACATCCGCAAACTGCCAAAAATTGAGCTTTTTTACGCGGCAAAAAATCAACAACGCCGTCGCCCCGCCGATTATCGCTCCGTAAATCGCCAATCCGCCCTCCCACACCTTGAAAACGTCAACAAAACTCGTGTATCCATTGAGATTAAACAGCACAAAATACGCCCGTGCGCCCACCAACGCCGCAATTACCATCCAAATAAGCGCGTCCACCACGGTATCGCCGTTCATCCCCTCCGCGCGCGCGCGAAACAAAGCCAGCGCGCCCCCCGATATTATCGCGACGGCAATAATTATGCCGTACCACCGCACGGAAACGCCGCCCGCCTCAAACGCAATCGGGCTTATATTCATCGATATTCCTGCAAAAGGAAAGTTTATCATCAGCTAATTCCTTTCTTTCTTTACGGCTGAATGCCCCGATTCGGCGCGGTTCACTCGGGCTTTTGCGGCTCTATGACCGAAAACGCCATGTTTTCCGAACGGAACAGCTCCTCGCAGCATTTTATCACGTCGTCCCGCGTGACAGCCTCGCACGTCTCCGCGTACTTAAACACATCGACATTGCGAAACGCGCCGTCAATCACCGTGCGCGCCGCCCTTTCGGGACTATTGAACCCGCGTAAAAACTGCCCTATAAGCATGTTTTTAATAGGCTGCACATCATTTATTTCCGCCCTGCCCGCAAGAAAATCCGCCACCTCGGCGCGAACGGCATATGGGTCCGGCGACTCGCCACCGATGCTTGCATACGCAAAAGTGGTGTCAAGCGAATATTCCGTGTCAAAACTATCGTTAATCAGCCCTTTTTCGTATAGCCTCTGATAAAACGCGCTGCATTTGCCGAACAGCATTTCCCGCGCGATGTTAGCGGCGATTTCCCGCTTCATCCTGTCGTGCGTCGGCGCAGCATCCTTAAAGCCTAACATGAAAATAGGCGCGGAAACAGCGAGCTTTTGCTCCTTTTTGGCGGAGTGTACGGTCGGCGGCTCGTTTGCCGAAAAGGCATCCCGCGGCTCAAGCACATTCGCGGGCGCATTTGCGTACTTTTCCGCTTCAATTTTTTCGTCCACAATCTTGCTCAAGTCCTGCAAATCCACGTCGCCCACAACCACCAACGCCATATTCGACGGGTGATAATACGCGGAATAACAGCGCGTAAGCGTCTCCGGCGTAATTTGCCCGATGGAGTCCACCGTCCCCGCGATGTCCTTGCGCACGGGATGATTATGGTAAATCCCACCCAAAAGGTTGAAAAACACGCGCCATCCCGGCTCATCGTCGTACATTTTTATCTCCTGCGCAATAATCCCCTGCTCCTTGGCGACGTTCTCGTCCGTAAAGTAAGGGCGGAACACGAAATCCAGCAGTATTCTAAGGTTTTCGTCGAACCCGCGCGTTGCGGAAAACAAGTAGCACGTGGAGGAAAAGCTCGTATAAGCGTTCGCCGATGCGCCCGTCCGCGAAAATTCGTCAAACGCGTTGCCGCCCCCCGGCTGCTCAAACAGCTTATGTTCAAGGAAATGCGCTATGCCGTCGGGCATCTCCTGCCCGCCCACGGTATTGTCTATCGAGCCGAATTGCGTCCCGATTATTGCGTATTTCTTCGTGAATTTCTTGGGCGAAACATACACCCGCAAACCCGAGCCGTGGCGCGCAAAATAAAGCTTCTCGTTGGTATAAAAATCTTCTATAACTTCAAAATCCATTTTAATCCTCCACCACTGATAATTCGGCAATTCCGCGCGTTTTTCCCCGCGACGCCGCTCCGCTCACATAGGCGCACGATCGTCGGTTAAGAAATACGTCGCCGTATGCCTCACTTTTTGCGCGACGTCCGTTATCTCATCCCGCCGTATATTGCTAATTTTGTCGGCTATATCGCTCACTTTTTCCTCCACACCGCGCCCTGATAAAAGCTGCCGCAAATAAAAATCCGACATCGCATACATAGAATCCGTCATTTCCTCCAAAAAATTCACCGTGCTCAGCTTCGCGGATTGGAACTCGTCGTCGGTAAAATCCCCGTCGCGGACCGCGTTGTACTGCGCCAAAATTTCCTCAACCGCGCGCTTGTAATTTGCCGCGTCAATCCCCGCGTTTACCAACATTAAGCCCTTGAGAGGCTCCAGCCGCGCCGCCGCATAATACGCCAGCGACAGCTTCTCGCGCACATTATTAAACAATTTAGAGTAAGGTCCGCCGCCGAACACCGCGTTATACAGCGTCAATGCGTAAAATTCGTCTACATCCGCCTTAACCTCGCTGACAAATCCCATCGCTAGCTTGGACTGCGAAATGCCTTGCCGCTCCACGACTTCACGCACATTTTCCGCCTCGGTCATGCTATCATTTCCCGAATTTAGCGCGCCTCCCGCACCCTGCATGTCATTTGCTAATATCGTTTTTCCCTCTCCCGCCAGCATGGATATCCCCGCCCGCGACATCTCAAACTCAAGCAGCCCGCGCGCGTCCTCCTCGTCCACGTCGCCCATCACAAAAATCTCAAGCGGCGATTGCAAAAACACATCTTTATAGCCGGCGAAAAGCGTCTCCGGGGTTATGGCGTCTATGTCCTCAATATAGCCGTCACTATTGAGCGCGTAAGGCGTCCCCTCGCACATGACCTCGACCAGCCGCCGCTGAGCGTACGCGCGCTTGTTATTTATCTGCGCCGCTATATACGACTTCAAATTCTCCTTTTCCCGCGCCGTGTACGCGGAATCAAACTCACTCCGCCCCCAAATTCCGTCCGCGGCAAGGCTGACTATTTCCCTCAATATTCCCAAATTTTTGGTATATCTCTCGCTGACGAATTCAAAACATATATGCGTTATTTGCCAATCGCCGCGCTTGGAAACGTTCACCTCAAAATTCGCGCCGTACAGCTCCTGCAAGCGTCGCTGCAACTCCAACGTCGTGCCGTATTTCATCGTGCTTCTCTGCATAACAAGCGGCAACAGCGAATTTACCGTCACGCGTTCGCGCTCGAGCGGTGTGCGAAAATAAAATGAAATTGTCGCCGTCTTAAATTTTGTACTCGGGAAAATATATAATCCCAACGTCTAGCCCTTCTTTCGTTTTACCAACATGCTGAACAAGTTGATTTTGCCCCAAAATCCGCCGCTTTTTACATCCTCAACCGCGCCCGACGCCGACGCCGCGTCAATGGCTTCCTTCGCCTGCGTGTATTTGCTGCCTTCTTTCACCTTCTTAGTCTTCCCAACCCGCGAATATCTAAACAGATATATCACGAAACAGATGAGAAGCCCGATGCCAATCCACGCGTAAGTAAACTGCAAGCCTTTCCATTCGTTGCCCAGCCCCAGCCAGCTCAGCCACGGGACCTCCTGCCACTGCTTGCCGATGTTCACATGCAGGTTCAGTATGATGTACAAAACCGCATAAATCCCGGTGAAATAAGCGGCGCCCTCCAGCAGCTTGCTCTTCGCGAATTGAGCCGCCGCTATGCGAACCACCACCAGCAACGCCGTGAGCACCAACGCCACATACGGCGCATAGCTTGTCCACCCGCGCGCGGCTACGGCGGACGGTCCGAACGACCACATGTGAATGTACACGAGGATGCAATACACCACAGCCGCCACAAACTCAAGCAGAAACAGATTCCCTATTTTTTCCCTCTGCGCTATGCGCTCCGCCCTTTTGCGGGCAATATCACCTTTCGCCATTTTTCCGCATCTCCTTCTCTATAATATTGTTTAAAATTTAATCTTTATCACCTGTACACCATCATTTTATCACTTATTCCCAATTTGTCAAGCACTTTCTTTAAACTCATTATGCCTCTAATATCGCCATAAAATGCGATTCCCGATTTATTTTTTGTAATTTAATAAAAAATTATTGACATCCTTGCATAAACATGTTACAATTTAAACAAAGGGTGGATTTTTTCTTTTTTTAATTGAAAAATTTCCTTAATAAATGTAGTTTGTTGTTAATTTCAAGATAAAATACAGCGTTTCAAGGAGGATAAAACTATGTTCAAGCATATCGGTCGGAAAGGCACGTCGCTATTGCTCGCGTTTGTAATTTGCGTCTCGGTATTTATCGGAGCGATTGGCAGATTCCCCATCGTTACGGCGGATGATTCAGCCTCGGGCGGCTCATCGCGGGTCAACATAACCCAAGAATTCACAGACGCCAATTTTCTGGCGGAAGTTCGGGCGCTCGTCGGCGGTGAAGGCGCGATTTATGACACCGACGTCGCAAAAATAACCTCCCTTGAGGTGTCCGAGAAAAACATCGCCAGCCTCGACGGCATACAGTATTTTACCTCGCTGGAAACGCTCGACTGCTCTTACAATCGACTGACTAAGCTTGACGTGAGCAATTGCCCGTTTTTGCGGGAGCTTTATTGCGCGTATAACCAGCTTACGAGCCTGAATATCAGCCTGTGCCCCGCGCTGGAAAAGCTGGCTTGCTCCAATAATAACCTGACCGGCCTTGACGTCAGCAGCTGCCCCGAATTGACGCATCTTTGGTGCGGCGACAATCAGCTGACCGCCCTCGATGTCGGCGTATGCACGGGGCTTTCCTATCTGGATTGCTCGGGCAATAAGCTCGCAAACCTCGATATAAGCGGCTGCACCGCGCTAAAGGCGCTCCATTGCTACAGCAATCAGCTGACAACGCTAAACGTCAGCAATTACGCGGAATTGGCGTATCTCCGCTGCAGCGACAACCTGTTGACGAAATTAAATGTGAATGCCTGCCCCGCGTTGGCGTATCTGGACTGCAGGAACAATAACATGCAGGCGGAATTTGATATTATAGGGCTTAATATGTTCACTAATGTTTCTTTTTATCCGCAAGGCTCGCTCACGCCCGTGTCGCCCTCGCCCGCCGTTTCGCCGACTCCCGAAGGCGGTTTTTTGGACGTCGCAAGCGGTGATTGGTTCTACGAGGACGTGATGTACGCGACCGAAAGTGGGCTGTTTACGGGCGTTTCAATCGACGCGTTTGAGCCCGCAACGACCATGACACGCGGGATGTTGGTGACGGTGCTTTATCGCATGAGCGACTCGCCACTTATGGTTGAGCCGGAAAGCCTGTTTTCCGACACGCCGAGCGACAAATGGTACTTTGAGTCCGTATATTGGGCGGCGAAAAACGGCATTGTGACGGGGTACGGCGACGCGTTTGGTCCCAACAACTTTATGACGCGCGAGCAAATGGCGGCGATATTGTATCGTTATGCGAAATATATCGGCAAGGGTCCGGAGGGCGATTGGCAGATTCCGCTCGACTTCGCCGATGTCAAACAAATCAGCAATTATGCCGTGGAAGGCGCGATGTTCTGCCTGGCGAATAATATAATCAGCGGCAGAACCAGCAAGATTTTTGCCCCGAAGGACGAGACTACACGCGCGGAGGTTGCGGCGATGCTGCGCAGATTTATTGAGAATGTCGCGGAAAAACCCAACTTTGACGTCCCCGACGACCTGCCGTTAGACGATGCGGACGACGGAGCTGACGGCATCCCCGCGGATTCGCCCGAACCGCTTCCTTCATCCTCGCCCGGAACCATGTCGTCAAAAAAATAAGTAAATCAGACTGTAAACAAACTATCCCGAATGAGTTTTTAGTTGCTGTCCCATCACGGAGGCAAATTCATTTCACCGAAGCGATACCGCTAATTCTATAACTGCACTGTGAACTTGCGTTCCGCTTACTCCGTCTCACACGCCACAAACCATATCCCTCCGGCGGGTGGTTTTCCCGCAAAAGGTTGGTAGCGCAAGACGCCGTTAAAAGCCCGCGTTTACAAGGGCTTAGGCGGCGCAGTCGCGTGACCTTTTGCGGAAAAGGAGCAATGACGGAGCGGGTGATATTTTCGCGTGGTTCTCAGCGCGGAAATGAACGTAGCGAAGTCCATTGCGACGTGTTGACTTTGTGACAGAAAACGTGTATAATAGAATAAGAGCGTATTCGATAACTGCTGAGATTAGTTTCTACATGCAGTATAAGTTGTGCGCGAAAATGTCGACGGCAACGCCATATGGGGGCGTAAAGGTTTCGACGGGGGTATTTTAAAAATGAGTGGCAAGTGGTGACGGGTTTACACCTAAAAAAGCCCAAAATCAAATTAAACGCTAACGATAATTTAGCTTACGCAGCCTAGGGCTGCCGTCCCGCGCGTGAGGACCACGGCATGAGCAGGGGCGTCAAACAGTGGTGAACGTGAGGCGGATAAGCTTTGCCCCGCCCATGAACAATGAAGCTACCGGCGTGCGAATGTTTGTTTGTGGACACCGCATGCAGGAAAAAATGACCACAAACTAAACTTGTAGAAGCTCATTTTGCGTACTTTCGGACGCGGGTTCAACTCCCGCCGCCTCCACCATAAGCAATTAAAACTGCTATTTATAATGAAAGGAGAGAGCGGAATGACTTTGCTAAATAGAACCGAAGAAAAAGCATTAAGCCTATTATTGGAAAATGCAGATAAAAACCCACATGACGATATTGTTTTCAATAGTGATTTAGTTCCTTCTGGAATTAGCGATGTTGTATTCAAAAATTTAGAGAAATATGGATATATTATTGAATTCTGCCATGACATTATAGGCAATATTTTCGCCAGATTGACGGATGATGGTATACACTACTTTGAAGATAAGGAGAAATTCATGAGAGTGCAAACGACTAAACACAGCAATAATACCTACAATATACATAATGCGGGTGGGCGGGTCAATATCGACTCAACAGACAATTCCACTAACATCTCACTAACTGATAATGAACAGCAACTGTTTTCCGCTCTTGCGGATATAGCATAACAGATCGGAAACAACGGCGAGATACTTGCTAACATTGAAGATATGAAGCAATCAGTAGGACAACCCACGTGGGGCGAGAAATACAATGCGTTTATACAGTCCATTGCCAATCACATGACAATTTTTGCTCCATTTATCCCTGCGTTAACACAACTGATTATGAAATAATAGGAGGAAATACAATGGCTTTTATACCTTCAAAACCGCCGAAATTGTCGGCAAAACAAATAGAACAATCAAGACAAGCCCGACAAATCAAAAAAGACATCAAAAGTTGTAAAGCCGTAATCCGTCAAATAGATAATGGCGAATTTGATTTTGAAAATGCCAAACAAGTTTACAATGGTATATACTTCAAATACACTATGCTAAACCCACGTTTTGCAGATTATTTAATGCCTGTTGAAGCTTGGGGAACTCCAACAAAAGACATTGAAAATCGCATGAAAAGCGATATGAATTTAATAATACATAAGATTGAGGCGTTTGGGAATTTAGGCAGTATTGGAACAGTCACTATTCAAACGCAAAATGACTATGATATTACTGTTAGCGGTGGCAAGGTGAATGTAAACTCAACTGACAATTCTATCACGGCAGGGACTGGTAACCCCTAAACCGCAATGGAGAGAGCAAACCCATTTGCAAAGCACCAGTAGTTCGTATATAGGTTTATTACCTCACCATATCAAATAATAAGTTTTAGTACAAAAATATTATGAGTAGGTGACTTATGAAAAAAGCATTAGCCGTCATTGGCATTTTAGCCTTGTTTGCGTTTGCAATTATCGTTTCTTATAATTTGGGCAAAAACTCCTTCGACACCCCTTTTGAATCTTCTAACGAAAGTCCTATCGGGGAAGATGTCTCAGATAGCTATATAGCGTTGCGGCGTAGCGAACTATCCGAACATCGTTCTTTTAGCGTTCCCTACATAAGGATGAATTCGAACGATGCCCAAAGGATAAATGAAGAAATTGAAGCATTTGCAAGCTTTGGGCATGACTATATCAATTATGAAGCATATTTGAACGGCAATGTATTATCCTTGGTCATTATCGGTAGAAATATTTTTTATCAAAGTGAGGACTATGCGGTTTACAATATAGATGTCAAAAACGGTCAAAGGATTTCTAATGAAACATTAATACAACTTAGAGGAATTTCTCAATCGGATTTCTTGGAAAAAGCAAAAAATTCCCTTGAGCAAGAAGTAAATGAATGGTTTAATACTGTCAAATTATACGGTTCGGCAAATTCAACGCAGGAAATACATACCTATCTTAACGATAATCTTAAAAAAATAACAATGGATTGTCCCATTTTCATGGACGAAGAGGGCAATATCAAGATGGTGGTCTTGGTTGCTACTCCTACCGCCGGAAGCGGTGGATATACTGCGATTA
>JAISFC010000003.1 GCA_031263785.1 Clostridiales bacterium
CTCCCGCGAAAAGAGAAGTAACCAAAATAATAGAAACTACTAAGCTCGTTAATTTCTTTGCAAACGAAAATCCCGGATAGGCTGTTAAATCAAAAAATGATTTAGAGGTCCTATCCTCTCTCTCTCTCTCTCTCTCTCTCTCTCTCTCTCTCTAGAATAATCACGTTTTTTCATGTTACGCTTCCTCCTTTGTAAATTTAAAAATCTTATTGACTGTACTGTATCATAAAAAAACAGTCCTGTGGGATTTGTAACACAAATGTAATATAATTGTAACATAATTGTAATATTTCCATTTTCAGGAAATTCCGGGCTAAGGACAAAGTTTTCAGCCTCATTTGCATAATTTATGTTGACATTGCGTATAATTTGTAGTATAATATTAATAGAGGTGATAGAAATGAACACAACCTACAACATACGCATTGACAGCAATATTAAGAAACAGGCTGACGCGTTGTATAAATCCATGGGATTGAGTTTATCAAGCGCGGTCAATTTGTTTCTCACTCAATCAGTTATCCAACATCGTCTTCCCCTCACGGAAGTGACTGCCGAGCCTTTTTACGCCGACGCGCTTCCCGAAGGCTTTGGGCAGGATGTTCAGGAAGCTCATAAAGCCATTGAAACCGGCGACGCGGAGTTGATAAATAACGATGATGATCTAAAAAAGGCGCTGTCATCTAAATGTAGCATTTCTCATGGGGAAAATTATTGAGCGCGGGTGGTTAGATAAACATCCACAGGCTGACAGCCATAAGCGCCATGCCCGATATAAGCCCATATATAGAGAGTTTATGCTCGCCGTACACCCTCGCGGACGGGAGCAGCTCGTCGAACGAAATAAACACCATAATCCCCGCCACCGCCGCGAACAAAATGCCGTACACCGTGTCGCTCATAATCGGCAGCAGCAGCAAATAGCCAATCAGCGCGCCAATCGGCTCCGCCAGCCCCGAGAGAAACGACAGCGAAAGCGCGATTTTTCTGCTCCCCGTCGCGTAGTAGATGGGGACGGCGACTGCGATGCCTTCCGGGATGTTGTGGATTGCGACCGCCGCGATTATCGGAATCGCCACCGAAGGCTCCTGCAGCGCGGAAACAAAGACAGCCAAACCTTCCGGAATGTTGTGGATAGAAATTGCCAACGCGACAAAAAGCCCCGTTCTCATCAGCCTTGTCTTCGTTTTTTCGCCCTGCCGCGTGTGGATGATTTGCGCGTCGGGCGGGCTTGCTTTGTCGGGAATGAGCTTGTCGATGACGCCTATCACGAGCATACCGCCGAAAAATGCCAATATTGTGATTAACATTCCCGTTTTTTCGCCGAATATGCCGGAAAGCGCGTCTTTAGCCTTAAAAAATATCTCCATCATGGATATGTAAATCATCACACCTGCCGAAAATCCCAGACATACAGCTAAGAATCGCTTGTTGTCCGTCTTCGGGAAAAACGCGATCAGGCTGCCGATTCCCGTCGACATTCCGGCTATAAGGGTGAGCAGAAACGCTAAAGACACATTGCCCATGTTGTTACCTCCTGTTTCGTATTGTATGTCTACGGAGGCGATTGGGTGTGGTGGCGGCGACTTCCTTAAAGTAAAAAGGCGCAGCCCGCGCCCGAAAAGTATGTATGGTATTAATCCCTACTATTTTTATCTATTCGTCTCGCTTTTTGAATACAGCCACGTCCCGAGCAGCAAAAACGCGACCGTCAAAACAATTATCGCGGTGCAGTTTATAAGCGGGTTAAAAAGCACCACTTCCGCGTATTCCGCCGTGCCTTTGTACACCACCGCCCGCGCCAAATCTATGCAATATGTCATCGGCATCATCCTGCTCAGCGCCCACAAAATCCCCGTCGAGTTGGCTATCGGGATAATCGCCCCCGCCAAAAACATCTGCGGCATTGTTAGGAAAGATACCGCCATATTCGCCGTTTTCGCGTCCTGTATGCTGCCGATAAACAGCATGGCAAGCGAGCCTGCCGCAAGACACATAAGTGGCGCGAGAATGAGCAGAAACAGCATTTGCCAGCCCGTCAGCACTATCCCCATGCACGCGCCGACAATTAGCGTGCCGACCGTGCAAATCACCGCCGCGAACCCTGCGCCCAAAATTTGCCCGATTACTATCGAAACCCGCGAAATAGGCGAGATTAGCATCTCCTGCGTAAAGTCCACCTGCCTGTCCTCCACCAGCCCCGTCATACCCATCATTGTCATCATAAATAGCATGTTTACTATCATTCCGACGAGCATAAATTTGCCGAAGTCGAACCCCAACCCGTCCGCCATATTTTGCCCCAAACTTCCGCCCAGCATTCCCATCATCATAATCGGCATAATCAAGCTCATTATCAGCCTCATCGGCGTTTTTATCGTCAGCGTCACCCCGCGCATCGCTATCGTCAAAACCGCGTTCCATTCGTGCCCTATTTTAGTCATTCAGCAGCCCTCCCTTCACAATCTCAATGTACGCATCCTCCAGATTCTGCCCCCGTTTCCTCAACTCGCACGGAGTCGCGCTTATCGCGATTTTCCCCTTGTTGATTATGCAGACGTTATCCACATTTTCCGCCTCATCCAAATAATGCGTGGTCAGGAACACCGTCGTGCCCTTATCCTTGCGGACATTGTTGATGTAATTCCACAAATCGCGCCTCGCGACCGCGTCCAGTCCCTGCGTCGGCTCGTCCAAAAACAAAATCCTCGGCGTGTGGATAAGGCTGCGAATAATCTCAAATTTGCGCTTCATTCCGCCCGACAGCTTCTTAACCGACCTAAACAGCTCGTCCCGCATCCCCACGATTTCCGCCAGCTCCAAAACCTGCCGCTTATACTCCTTCGGCATCAGGCTATAAAGCGGGCGATAAGGGTACATTCCATAGAGGCACGCGTGCAGGCGAATGTTCTCCTCCGCCGTCAGATTCTCGTCAAGCGAGGGCTGCTGGAAGATTATCCCCACATTTTTGCGGACTTCCTTAGCCTGAGTCGCCGCGTCCAGCCCCGCAATTTTAACCTCGCCCGACGTCTTGGAAAGAGTCGTCGTCAGGATGGAAATCGTAGTCGTCTTCCCCGCGCCATTCGGACCCAAAAAAGCGAAAAATTCACCCTCGCCAACCTTGAACGAAATATCGTCCACCGCCCTTTTTTCCGCCCTTTTGTACTGCTTCACCAAATTGCTTACCTCAACCGCCGCGCCCATAAAAATAACCTCCGTTTTATTGTGATAATCACATTATACGAAGGCGATATAAACTTAAATTAAATTAACTGTAAACTCTGTGTAAACTCCCGCTTTACTCGCGATTTCCACGCTGCCGCCATGCAATTCGACAATCTTTTTCACAATCGACAACCCCAGCCCGTTGCCGCCCAAGCTCCTGTCGCGCGATTTGTCCGCCTTGTAAAACCGCTCAAAAATGTGGATTTGGTCGTCATTCTTGATGCCGATGCCGCTGTCCTTTATTTTCACAACGCCGCCCTGCAGCTTTATATGAATCCTCCCCTTTTTAGGCGTGAATTTAATGGCGTTGTGCAGCAGATTCACCCACACTTGCGAGAGTAAATCCATGTCCCCGCAATACGTAAACGGCGCCAGCTCCGCCTCAACCGTCAAGCGTTTTGCCGACCATTGCGGCTCAAGCATCAAGGCGATGCTCTCCATTTGCTTGTCGAGGCGAAAATCCCTCTTTTCAAGCTCTTTATTGTCCAGCGCGGACAGCTTCAGCAAATTATCGCTCAACGAGGACAGCCGCTTGCTCTCATTCTCTATTATTTCCGCGTAGCGCCGGGTTTCGGCATCGTCCTTCTTCCTCAATAACGCCGCAAATCCCTGAATAGACGTGAGCGGGGACTGAATTTCATGCGACACGTCGGAAATAAAATCCTGCCGCATAGTTTCCAAACTCCCCAAATTCTGCGCCATTTCGTTGACCGCCTTCGCAAGCCCCCACTTATCATGCTCGTCCTCTTCCACCAAAACGGAAAAATCCCCCGTGGAAATACGCTCCATCGCGGCTAAAAGGGCTCTCCCATAGTCCTTTCGCTCCCTCTTATGATTGCGGAGCGCGATTTTGTGCATAAAAAATCCGAACACGAAAAATATGATTATGCCTTCCCAAAACGTCGCAATCGCGCCCCACGGCGGCGATAAATTTACGTTGAGGCGCGAAAAAATATAATTCCCCAAGCCAACGCAAGCCGTCATGATAATGAGGAAAATCGGCACACTAATCATGAATTTCAGCCTTTTGACGTTTTTCATTTCACCGCCTCCAAGCGATAGCCCAAGCCGCGGACGGTCGCTATCTTGATTGCGGGAAAACGCTCGCGCAACCTGCCTATGTGGACGTCCAAAGTCCGCTCATTTCCCTCAAAATCATAGCCCCAAATGTCTTCGATTAGTTGGTCGCGCGAAAATGTTCTGTTCGGGAACCCCGCCAGTTTAAAAAGCAGCTCAAATTCCTTACGCGGAATATCCTCATTATTCACGGTAAAACTATTCTTATCAATGGTCAAATCCGCAATCTGAATAATTTGCGAGCTTTCGATTTTATAACGCCGCAAAAGCGCGCGGACCCTCGCAATCAGCTCCTCGCCCTCAAAAGGCTTCGTCAAATAATCGTCCGTTCCAAGCTCAAAACCCTTGATTTTATCGCGCAATTCCGCCTTCGCGGTCAACATCAAAACGGGCGTGTTTTCGTGGTATTTTTGAATATTCCCGCAAAGCTCGTAGCCGTCCATGTTGGGCATCATAAGGTCAATCACGCACAAATCGGGATTTTCGCCTAACATTTTATCCAGACACTCCCTCCCGCTCTTCGCCCCGCACACCTCAAAGTTGGCGTTTTTAAGCAGCGTACTAACCAACTCGCGAATGTTCGGGTCATCGTCAACCACCATGATTTTAGCCACTTTCCCCACCTCATAATTATGCTACCACAGCAATGTAAACACAGGTTAAATTGTTTTAGCATTGTTAGATTTCCATTCGTAAGTGTCCCATAAGTAATTTACTAATGTTGCACTACATCCAATTGCTAATTTTGCGTGTCGAGGTGGCAAAGGCACATAATTTGCACTCTTTCCGTGTCCACTTCCATAATTGTTTCTAAATTCTGCTATGTTATTAGCTAAAGATATTAAACTACCCAATATCTTACTAGCAATAGCATTTTTATTATCATTTTTTTCGACATTTTTAGGATGTATTTCCAATGAAATCATTGTTTCGTTCACAAGCTTTACTATATCCCAGTTTTTATCGACTGAAACACCGTTTTTTTCTAATATAGTCTTACAACAACTCTCAATTAGCTCTTTTGCTTTTCCAATAGCTTCTGTCGGATTATCATCTTGCGATTTCATCATAGTATCAATTTGTTTTGAAATATACTCGCTCGAAAACTTCTGTTTTAATGTTTTAGCGGCGTTTTCAATATGGATAACTCCATTTAGATTTTTCCAAACATAATGCTCCCATCCCGTATTATCATCATCAATGGAGACTAATTCAAAGTCCTCCGTTCTCAACAATCCATTTATCCGCTCTAATATCGGTTGCCATTTATCATCATCTTTTCTTATTTGTGGGTGGAACACTTCGCAAAGAAAACGCAAAAACTGTTCGTCCGGACCATTCTTTATAGCGAAACGACCGTCAGAAAATACCCATCCTTCATCCCAATCAGTATTATTAACTCGATGTTGCAAAATATCGTTATACGCAGTTTTATAACGCTCGTCAGTAGATGGCATAGAATTAAGATCATACAATCTTTCCAGAAAATCATGTTCGTCTTTAATTCCACTCCAAAAGATCTTTGTCGTTTCTTTTGTTTCTGTATTACGGATGCCATATATCAATAGATTTATTATTTTTTGTCTATTTGCTTCTCTAATTTTGTTAGCCATTCTCAGCCTCCCAAAGCAAAATCCGTATAATTTGTTTTCCTCACGAACTTGCCATCTTTTTCTGTTATCTGAAACCATTTTACCACAATTGCCACCTCCTTTGCAAGTGGTTTTTTCGCTTTTCATTGCTTCATTTTGTTAAAAGTCAATATATAGGTAACACTTCTGAAAAAATTTCAGTTGTTGCAAAAAATGCAACAACTGCTTCTGATGGTAAAACATATCAAGTTGAATACTATAATCTTGATATAATCATATCAGTTGGGTACCGTGTTAAGTCCCAGCGAGGTACACAGTTTCGTATTTGGGCGACAAAGGCACTAAACGAATATATGCGTAAAGGCTTCGCGATGGGATTTTAGCTAAAACCAAATATGGGATTGTTTGTATATAATATAAAAAGCCCGCAAATTATGCGAGCTTTCTGTGGTTTTTATTTGGTTTAGTGCGGTTATCACGCAATTGTTTATTTTAGTTTATTTAGCAAATTGTAAAGGACAGTCACTGATTCGGCACGGGTGGCGCTGGACTTCGGCAGCATCAAATTTGCGGAATCGCCTTTAATCAGCGCATAATTCTGCATCTCTTTCACCGCGTCGTACGACCACCACTCAATATCGCCTTCGTCCCCAAACGGCTCCGTCCCGAAACTCTCCAGCTCATACGCCTTATACCGAATAAACCTTTGTACAATCAACGCGAGCTCCTGACGCTCTATGAGGCGGTCTGGCTTGAATTCGCCGTCGTCATACCCCAATATTATCCCGCGATTGTACCCCCAAGCGATGTATTGCGCGAACCACTCGTCGGCAGGCACGTCGGGATACGGCAGAACGCTCTGCTCCGCAGCCAAATTTTCGCCGCTCATTAAGGCTAATATTTTTACAAACTCCGCGCGTGTGACAGTTGCGTCGGGCATGAAGCTATAGCTTCCGTCAGCTTTTTTATACCCGTTCACAAGCCCTTTTTCATACATGTATTCAACTGTTTTTTCTGCCCAATGTCCGCCGATGTCGTCAAATATATCCGCCTTGTTTTCGTCATCTCCACCGTCGGGTTCACCTGCAGGAGCAATCGTAGCCCCGGGCGTTTTTGACGGCACAGGTGTGGACGTAGCTGTTGGAACCGGCGTAGGTGTTGTTTTGCCGCCACCACCGCCATTACCGCCCCCGTTTCCGCCATTATCAGCGCTGCCACTACCGCTGCTACTGTTCGTGGGAGCAGGCGTAGCTGACAAATCGGGCGTAGGCTCAAGCGTAGACTCAGGCGTAGGCTCCAATGTCGGCGCGGGCGCAGGCGTAAACGTGGGTTCAAGCGTAGGTTCAGGCGTCGGTTCAATTGTCGGCTCCGGTGTTGGTTCCGGTGTTGGTTCCGGTGTTGGCTCCGGTGTTGGTTCCGGTGTTGGTTCCGGTGTTGGTTCCGGTGTCGGCTCGGGCGTCGGCTCGGGCGTCGGCTCGGGCGTCATCTGCTGCGGATATAAAATATACGGTTTGCTAATCGTGCCGATTCCTTCCGCTACGAATAAACCGTCAGGCAACGTCGCTTCATAATCTGACATCAGGGTCCTTGTATTTGCGTAAGTCCCCGCGTTGTCCAGCTCCCCGTACACATATTGCGTGTCGCCCGTCGATACCCAGTTGACGCACACTTGCGAGCTAGCGCCGGCTGTGGTAAAAGTATAAAAGTTTTTTTGATAATATTGTGACGCAACGATGGTCGGAGCCTCCGTCTTATAATCCTTCCACGAATCCTTATAAAGCGTGTACTGCCCATAACTGCTCTGTTTCGTTTCAGCGGTAAGCGTCTCCGCAATTATAAAATGTTTGTCTTTCAGCACGGTTTTTACCTCACTGCGGGCGATGTAAGTGCTCGCAAGCGGGGCAGCGCTGGGCACGTTTATGATAAGCGGGTCGTCCAATGTTCCCGTGCCGTCGTTGACGTATATGCCATGCGGTAAAAGCGTGCTGTAATAGCTGCCGCCATAATTATACGCCGACATATTGCCGTCCAGGGTCACTCCGTAGTATGTTTCATACGGAGAAACGTCATTGACATACCCTAACATAGCATCCGAAACCCATAATTTCGGAACACTGCTGTATGAATTGTAGCTTCCTGCCTTCGCTTCTCCTCTTGCAGTGCCGCCCGACGTGATGTCCGTAAACCACGCGAAAGACGCAATGGATTTCTCCGTGGTCGACACGCTGTCACCATAATAATCTTTCAGCATCACAAAATATTTGCCGCGAAGATATTCATCGGCTTGCTCCTGCGTGTAGTACGTAGCAGCGGATGCCTTGTCCGTATTGAACCCAAATAAAGTCACTCCCGCAAAAACAGAAAAGGACATAATAATCGATAATGCCATGCTTAATAGCTTCTGCCCGAAAAAACGCGTCGGTCGTGCCTCATTCGTCGATGTTGCTCTCAAAAAACCAAATCTCATCATTCATCCTTCTTTCTAAATTATAATTTTTCATCTCTATGCACCCGCATGCGGACTTATCAATTTGTGCCGCCTGCGTTTTTCGGCGATTTGTAGAAGGGCAATAACGTCTCACTCTTATAATATAATTATAATATAAAGCCGCGGCATAAGCAAGAGGTAAATGCGACAGTTATGTTAAGTTTGTGTAAAGACGAAAATTTTTTTTGGAAATTCTCACTTTATTTGCTTTTTTAGCAAATTTTTGGACGCAAAATATGCCGTGCTTTTAAAATAAAATAGACCAATATGCCTGAATTCTCGCGATAAAGATCACAATTCCGCAGCTATCGACAGCCCGAAGCTTATATAATCGACCCCTCGAGCCGAATACAAGACTCGAATTTAACGAATTTTTCATTAATATTCGCCGAAACCGCTAAATTTTGACAAAATAAAAAAAAGAACGCAAACACAACAAACAGATTGATTCCTCAATCCGAAATAAATTAAAAATATCAATTACTACCTTTAATAATCTCTTCCAAATAAGCATTAAAACTTTTATGTAAATCTTCAAGCAGCTTGGTTTCATGGTTAAAAAAATACATATTGTCCCCGCTGTCAATCAAATAAAGATTCCCAAAACCATCGTTTTCTATAACAATATATTTATCAAGAACATTCGGATAAAACGTTCTTTCCCGCATGGTTTCCCGAACTAAACTACACTCTTTAACGTCACCCTGCCTATAACCATTCACATCCCTCTCATACTCCAACGGCAACTTACCATACTGCTTCAAATAGTCTATTAATTGGCTACCCAATTTCATATTTAATAAAGCCTCAAGCTCAATTAATTGTTCGTCGGTAATTGTTTCTCTCGGCAACATTTATTTCCCCTCCATGATTTTCTTGTATCTACGATTATTTCCGTCAGCCTGTTCAGTATATCATACGTATACCCCGTTGTCAACACGGTCGTCGTGAATGAAAAGCGTCTTTTTGTTCGTTTCAGTTATAACTGAAACAATATCAAAATTTTTCTTGACTTTCAGTTATAACTCGTATATAATATTTACAATGAGGAGTTGATGATATGGAAAAGATTAAGAGAGAAAGTTATCTAAAACAAATTCGTCCGTTTGTTGACACGGATTTAGTTAAGGTACTTATAGGTTTTCGTCGTTCAGGGAAATCTGTTTTATTGGAACAAATTAGAGATGAACTTAAAAGTCAAAACATCATTTATGTTAATTTTGAAGAATTAGAAAACGAACATTTGCTGCACTATAAGTCGTTAAATGATTATATTATGAACATTGCCGGAAACAGTAAAGAAAAGTTTTATGTTTTCCTTGATGAAATTCAAGAGGTTGAAGAATGGGAGAAGGTTGTCAACTCTCTCCGCGCGAAGCCTAATTTTGATGTTTATATAACAGGCTCGAACTCCAAACTCCTATCAAGCGACTTAGCGACTTATCTTGGCGGAAGATATATTTCCATTGAAGTGTTTCCCTTTTCTTACAAGGAATACAAAGAGCAAAATCCCGATAATACCTTAGATGATTACATTAAACACGGCGGCATGCCATTTTTATCGCAAATAGGATTTGACGCTGATTTCGGGAAAAAATATCTTGTTGATGTTTTCAATTCAGTAGTATTAAAAGATATTGCCAAAAGACATAAAATTCGTGATATAGAATTATTAGAAAGAATTATCGGCTACGCATTAGCAAATGTAGGTAAAACATTTTCAGCTAATTCTATAACTAAATTTTTCAAAAGTGAAGGTAGAATTGTAGCTCCCGAAACAATTATGAACTATTTGAATTACTGCGAAGCAGCCTTTTTGTTCTATAGATTAGGTCACGAACACGCCAATAGCAAAAGAATGTTACAAGTGAATGATAAATATTATGTGGTTGACCATGGTTTGAGAGAAGCCGTGACAGGTAAAAATCTTGAAAGCACAGAAATCATTCTAGAAAATATTGTGCATTTAGAATTATTGCGGAGAGGATATAAAGTCAAAATTGGTGTGTTAGACAATAACGATTGGGAAATAGATTTCGTTGCGGAAAAAGAAGGCGAAGATAAATTGTATCTTCAAATTTGTTATAAACTTGATGGCAAAGATACCGTTGACAGAGAATTTCGTTCCCTTTTAGAAGTTAAAGATAATTATCCCAAATATGTTCTATATAAGGAAAGTTCATTAAAAGGAAATTTGAAAGGAATACCGCCAAAGAACATTGAGGACTGGTTATTAGAACAATAAGGCTAAAACGAAAGCGTGAAATTTTCCAAATTATTTACAATCCCCAAAAGACCGGAAACAATTGAGTTAATGGTCTTTTTATTTGTCCGTAAAGTCAAGAAACATTTGATAACTTTGGAAAAATCTAACATTAGCAAAAAATAATTTTAAAAAACTCTTGACAAATAATATTATATGTTGTATAATATTATTAAGGGGTGAGGCTAGATGAATTTCTTAACCACATCGTCGATGCTCGATAGCGTTGTTTTGTCTATTTTGAGCAAGGGCGATGCCTACGGATACATCATAACGCAAGAGGTTATGAAAATTTTAGAGGTGTCCGAGTCAACATTATATCCCGCGCTGCGCCGTTTGCAGAAGAATGGCTGCCTGGAGGCTTACGACCACACCGAAAACGGGCGAAACAGGCGGTATTACAAGATAACCGCGTCGGGGCGAGCCAGATTAAAAGAGTATCTTTTGGCGTGGAGTGACTCGAAAAGTAAAATCGATAGCATATTAGGAGGCGCTGAAATTGGATAATCAAGAGTTTATGGCAAGATTAAAAAAATTGATTCGCAAGTTGCCGCACGAGGAATATAACGAGGCAGTCAATTATTATGAGCAATTCTTCGCTGACGGCGGGCAAATAAACGAAACCCCGGAACAGGCTGCAAAAAACATATTAGCGGATTACACGCTTAAAAAGCCGAGCCCGAACGCCATATGGATTCTGCTTTCACTGCCCGTTTCCCTACCCTTGGCAATAGTCGCGTTGTCCATCGTCTTCGTCGGCTACGCGCTTTTACTGTCGTTTTTCGCGCTGGCAATCGCAATTACAGGCGCGGGCGTCGGCAGCGTCTTCGGCGGCTTCGCGGTCATGGCACAGCACTTCCCCACCATGATGTTTATGGTCGGCACCGGTCTCATCGAATTCGCGTTAGGGCTGCTTTCATTTAACGGCATAATAAAGCTCGCGGGCTTGATTAACGAAGGTCTTTCAACCGTATTTTCCAAACTAATAAGGAGGTCTTGGCAATGAAAAAAATAATTATAATTTGCACTTCCGCCGGCATCACTTTAGCCCTTCTGGGTCTAATTTTCGGCACACATTGGGGCATTTACGCCGACGCTACAGGTTTCCACATCACGCCAAAAGCAATGACGGAATTCACCGAAAGCTTCACGGACGTCCGCGCAATCGACACCCGTCTCGATAATAGCAAGCTCATCATAAGGCAAGGCGAGCGTTTTGAGGTCAGCGGCAAGTATCTAATAGAAAAGCCCGACGTCTACGTTGACGAGAGCGGCACGCTGATTTTAACCTCATTCGACAATATCTCGTGGTTTAATATCGGCTTCTCTTGGCACGGCGAGATAACAATCACGGTTCCGCCGCAATCCGACGCGCTTTTAACCCACCTAAATGTCTTGGGCAACAACGGCAGAATCGACATTTCGGACGTCAATGTGGAAACCGATTTGACGGTTAATAACGACAACGGGGCTATCACATTGGATAACGCCACAGTCGGCGGAAACGTTGATGTTAGGAACAAAAATGGCTCCATCTCGCTTGCAACGATTGCAAATGCCAAAAAGATTAGGGTGGAAAATAATAACGGCATGATAACGCTGTCGTCGGTTCAGGGCGAAAACATCGATGTTAAGAACGATAACGGGAAAATTACGCTCGAAATGGCTACCGGGAAGATAAATGTTGACAACGATAACGGGTCCATTGAGGCGAGCCTTATCAACCTTATGAGCGAGTATTATGTGATGGCGCGCACGCAAAACGGGTCGATTAGAGTGAACAATTACAGCCGCGGCAACTACGCCGAATTTGGCGAAAAAGACTATCCATACAGCTTTAAAGCCACGAATAATAACGGTTCTATCAAGCTTTGGGAAGTGGTAGAGTAGGGGGTTACGTTAAATTTCAACTCTTAGTTTAGCTGCTCGCTCAACGGGTTATTGACTTCAACTGCTATTTTTGGTATGATGATAGCATGATTGTAAGCCAATAACTCAAGGCGAGGAGAGGAAAAAATGCAAATAGGCGAAAGAATTAAGGCAAAACGGAAAGAACTGAACTTAACACAGGAGGACTTAGCAAGCAAATTAGGCGTCACTTTTCAAGCGGTATCAAAATGGGAAAACGACACTTCTATCCCCGATATTTCGCTATTGCCCAAAATCGCGAAGGCACTAAACACAACCTATGATTACTTGCTTGACGGGCTGGAGGAGGAATGCGATGTCGCGGCGGAGCGCGCCTTTTGGGGCGAGATTCTCGGCGATGTCACGGAGGATATTCACGGCGACGTCGGGAAAATCGTCGGCAATGTAAAAGCCGATATTTACGGCGATGTCACGGGAAATATTACGGGAAGCGCGAATAACATATTCGGCAATATCGAGGGGAATGTTGTCGGCGATATTTTCGGCAATGTCGATGGATATATCGCCGGTAATCTAATCGGCACGGTCCACGGGCGGGTAAAGCTCGGCGTTAAAGGGAAAATCCGCGGTTCCATCATCGGCGACGGAATAAATGTCGACACGAAAACGCGCAAAAAGAAAGGTGATAGGTAGTGTTGAATTGCCCGCGCCCTTCTTTTTATTTAATTCAAAGATTTTCGTAAGAAAATCTTCCACACCTGTTCCCTGTGCCCTGTTCCCTGTTCCCTCTTAATCTAAATTTCTAACATCGCATAAATTATTTTAGCGGCTTGGGCGCGAGTGGCATTGTCAAGCGGGGCGAAGGTTCCGTCCGGAAACCCCGCGATTATTCCCGCGCGTTGAGCCTTAGTCACGTCCGCCTTTGCCCAATCGGCAATTTCGTTGCTATCCAAAAAGATTATTTCACCCTCGGTTTGCGGCAATTCAGGCTTTGCTCGGCTTATCATCGCCGCCATCTCCTGCCGCGTTATATTTTGCCCCGTCCCGAAAGTACCGTCGGTATACCCGCTAATAATCCCCGTTTTCGCCGCGCTCGCCACATATTGATAGTGCCAGTCCGCTGCCCCCACGTCGGTAAAATCACAAGTCGCGTTCGCGTCCAAAATCCCCAACGCGCCCACCAACATCTTCGCGAATTGTTCGCGCGTCACGTTGCTTTCCGGCTCAAATTTATTATCCCCCACGCCGTTGAGAATGCTTTTATTCACCAGCGATGTGATGTATTCGTGCGCCCAATACCCACTCGGGACGTCGCTGAACTGACTTCCGGCAGGCGGATTCTCCACCGCAATTTGGTCTAACGGAACGCCGTCAATCGTCACGCTCCGCTCGTCGGCGGAAAGTGTGCAGATTACAAATTTCGAGCCCGCTTTCGCCTTTTTGCTGACTTCCTCGTTGGAAAACCCGATTGTCCCGCTATTTGTCACAAACTCCGTCTCAAAAACATAACTGCTATATGCCCTAATCACCGCTGATATCGGCATTTTTATTATAAATTTATTAACAATCTCATCGGAATTCACCTTTATCCGCAATACGTTATCCGTCTCCGCCTCCGCGCGCGCGAGGGCATTCTCGACGAGCTTTGCGGGGACCTCATACGTGAGCGCTTCCCCCATCGCAGGCGGTTCAACATCAACTGTCGGCAATTTTCCGCCGCCACCGCCGCCGCCCGAACTCGTCCCGGGGGTTTTACTCTCGCCCGTCACGGTCACATTTGCCGCGCTTGCCACTAAAAATCCGGGCGCGTCCTGCTCTGATTGGTCATAGCGCAACCCCGTCGGAGCCGTCGCGTCGTAAGCTTCATCGGCGCTCGTAGCGAAACGAATATCCGCGTTCCCCGCTCCCACAGCCACAAAACGAATAGTCACCAGCGTCTCATCGACAATCGCTCTATCCGCAATATTGGTAAACAGCAGCTTATATAGCCCTTTTTCGTTGTTGAGCGATGGGTATTGCGGGTTGTCCAAAATCCCGCCGTTCCAATACTTCGGGTTCCCGTCACTATCATACGCGTCCTCGCTGTAATCCACCGCTTGCCCGCGTATTACCCCAACATCTCCCGTTTCCAGCTCAAACAGCGTCTTCACGCCGCTTATGATTGCGTCGCCGTTTTTGTCCGCCACCTTGACCACGTTCGGATTAAAATGAACGGGAAGTGTGATTACCATCGCCTTTATGTCCTTTACGCGGAAGGTCGCTTCCACGATTTCCCCTGTGTTTACCGCGCTTTTGTTCGCGCTGATAATTGCCGACCCGCCTGCCGCCATAACCGGCAACGCGCCGATTAATATCGAAAAACCAACTAAAATACCGATAAATTTTTTCATACTAAATCCTTTCGTTCAACCTATAGTATCAAATCCTGCCCTTTGCCCAGCCAATTTTCCAACGTCCCGTACTCGTACCTGCGCATATACACGTGGGAAACAGCCGCTTCCTGTATCTCATAGTATGACCAATGCGTCCCGCTTAAATCCTCAAAATCCGACACCAAATCTTTCAAAATCCCTTCATCGTCCACATATCTCCCCAAAATTTTATTCGTCACTTTTACCGCTTCGGCGCGCGTTATCGGCTGGTCGGGGCGGAAAGAACCGTCGCTATAGCCCGTTATCCAGCCTCTTTGCGTCACCGCCACGATGTATTGTTCCGCCCAACATCCTACAACATCGAAAAACTTTGAACGCGTCCCGGACGATATCCCCGCGAAACGTGCGATAATCGTTATAAATTCCGCCCGCGTTATCGGGTCTTCGGGTCTAAAAGTGCCGTCTTTATACCCTTTAATCACTCCCGCGTTGTTCAACGTCGCAATTGATTCGCGCGCCCACATGTCGAGGTTCACATCCGAAAATCTGTGCTGTAGAGTGCGATATTCCTCCCGCACCTCGGCTTTTAGCAAGCGGAAGAAAATCGCCGCAACCTCCTCACGTACGATTTCCGCATCGGGCTTAACCAAATTGATTCCATCCTCGACATAGCCGTTTATGTAGGCGTAGTGGTTGTCGGTATCCAGCAGCGGCGCGTCGGGGGTGGGGTCAATAGGCGGCGAGATTTCCGGCTGCACCGGCGGGTTACCTCCACCTCCTCCGCCCGGCGGCTCGTCTGAAGGGCTCGGCGGTACCGTCGGCGTAGGCGAGGGCGGAATAACGCCTATATAAAATTTGCAATTTTCCACATCAGGGAATATCGGCTCATTATGACCGGGGAATGCTACTTGCGAGTTGTCATACATCACCACTCCAACGGGCGAAATATCGGTAGACTCCTGGAAAATATAGTCAACCACACCGTTTTGCGCGGCTGTATAAAACAACTTTACCAACATAATGTCCTGCCCGTCAAGGTCCAATCCATCCGCGGACTCCCCGTTAGCCTTCGCGATTAGCATCATATTTCTGTCCGCGCCGCCGTTATATATTCCATTATCGATTAATTCAAATTCGACACCCGCCTCACCGTAATTAAACGTCACAAGGCTTTGCGGCGTTTCAATTATGGGCAGCGTTATATTCACAATATTTCTTGCGTCTTTCAGATGGATTTCCACCTCGAAATCCTCGTCAATTTCGCAATAATTGGTTTCAACATCATTGACAAACGTCTTAAAATACACTGTCGGTTGATAGTCCGCACTGACCGAAACGGACGGCAAACCATAAAATGCCGAAAACAGTACGCTAACAAGTAATATAGATATTATTTTTTTATATCTATACATAACTTCTCCTCTCTCCTCTTTTCTAATTTTCCCTAAGTTTATTTTAACATAAGTTCACATAAACATGCAAGTGTAATTTTTACAATCCTAACAATGCACAAATAATTTTCACCGATTGCGCGCGAGTTGCGTTTTCAAGCGGAGCAAAGGTATTGTTCGGAAAGCCCTCAATAATCCCCGCTTTTTGAACTCTTATCACGTCTTCTTTTGCCCAATCCGCAATTTCATCGATGTCCGCAAAACTTATTTCAGCTTCTGTTTGCGGCAAATTTTGTTTTGCGCGGCTTATCATCGCCGCCATTTCCTGCCGCGTAATGTTTTGCTCCGTGCCAAACGTGCCGTTCGGGAATCCTTTTATAATCCCCGCTTTTGCCGCGGAGGCAACATACACGTAATACCACTCGTCCGCTTCAACGTCTGCAAATTCGCAAGTCGCGTTTTCATCTAAAATTTCTAACGCGCCTACAAGCATCTTCGCAAATTGCTCGCGCGTGACGTTCTCTTCCGGCTCAAATTTATTCTCCCCCACGCCGCCTACAATGCCGATTTTCACCAGCGATTCGACATATCCATACGCCCAATGCTCGGGAGGCAAATCCTCAAAACCCGCAAACTGAATTGGCGGCTGAGCGGACTCAGAAGGCGTCGTTGAAGGCGTAACATTCGGTGTCGCCGACGGTTTAGGTGTGGGCGTTTTTCCTCCTCCGCCACTGCCACCATTGCCACCACCTCCGCTAGGCTCCGAGGTTGGTGTCGGACTCGGACTTTCCTCCGGCTCTTCCGTTGTTTCCGGCGTTGGCTCCACTGCTTCCGGCGTTGCCTCCGGGGTCTCTTCCGGGGTCGGCTCCACTGTTTCCGGCGTTTCTTCCGGCGTCGGCTCAGGCGTCGGCTCAGGCGTCGGTTCCGGCGTTGGCTCCGGCTCCACATAAGGCGCTTCAACTATAATTTCCTCCGGGACAACTTCAACAAAGTCCGAACTGCTCTCACCCATGCCGTAAAACACGTAATGCTCGGGATTCCCCAGCGCGTAATCATACCATTGCAACGGATATTCCTTGCCCGCGCCATCGCCGCTCCTGCTCAAGCGAACCTCCGCCGCCCCATACCCCACAACCTTCGCATACACCGAATAAAGCCGCTGTGTGTCGTCCAAATTGCGGTATGAGGAGCTCTCCGCAAAATAACCGACAACTCCTGTTTGATTGTTTATAAACGGATAATATTGGTCTGTCGTGACCACCGTCCCGCGCCAGCTGCTTGCCGCGGAGTACCCCACGCCGCCGTTCATCGCGTTGCCCTTTTCAAAAGGCGTTTGAGAGGCATATTGAGTCGGCAGAATATTGCCGTCCACGTCGCATATTTGCAATACTTCGGGATTAAAATGGAGTGACGGCGTAGCTATTGACAATTCCTCAAAATCCGTTAAAAACACGCTGATTTTTAAGATTTCGCCCATCTCGCTCACGCCTTCGGCTGTAACTTCAATCGTGTTCGGTTCCTTAGCGAAAACGAAAGATGTCGCGCTGCTGAATATGAGAGTCGTTGCCAGCAACAATGATAAGAATTTTCTCATAATAAGCACAATCCTCCTTTTCTCTCTTTTCATAATATAACTGCCCTCCCCTATAATGTCACCGCGCAATTTTGGCATTATGGGGAAGGGCAGCCCTTCCCAAACTTACGTTTATATCGAGGTAGATGAAGGCATGATGATTGTGATTCTACCCGTCACTCCGTCTTTGTAGTTGTACTTGTTGTCCGTTATTATTTTGCCGACTCCTGCGCGGACCGCCGCCAAATCGCCGCCGTCTACGCCCGTGTACTCGTTGATGTCATACTTAGTGTTGTAATCCGTCTCGCCGGTATCAAGCCCGAGCTTAGCCTTAATTTCGTTGTAATCGCCAACTACAATCCCCGCGTCGGGTGTGGAATACGCGCCGGGGAACAGCCACAATGCTTCATCGCCGTTTAGCTCGACTAAATCAATCGTGCCATATACCGCGCTATCCGTCTTGAGGTCGACATCCAGCCTTAGATATCCCTCTTCCCGCAGCTGCTTCGGTGTACCCGCTATAAATTCCGGACGTCCCTGACTATCATCATCTTGCCCCGGGGGTCCGTCATAATCGGGGTTCGCCGTTTGCGTCGGTACCGTTGGTGTCGCCTCTCTGGTGATAACCAGCTTGTATTCGCTGAAGTAATCATCGTCAAACAGTAGCAGCCCCGCGGGTATCTCAAACGAGAAGCTTCCGTCGTCAATCGTCAACGCTTGCGACTTAACCAGCTGACCGTAGGTGTTGAGCTCTACGTTTTTCCAATCACCTTCGGTACCCGTCAGGTCGGTTGCGCCTTTCGCCGTCAGCTTGCCTTGAAGTGTCACATCAATTCCCGCATCAAAATCGTCGCGTGTTTCATAGTCGAAGAAATCAACATCCGTACGCGCTTTTTTCGCCAGTTTAACTACGCCGTTAATCTTAGTTTTGTTGATGAACAGTATCAACATCGTGTCAAACGGGTTGTCCTCGTCGCTCTCTTCACCAAAGTTATTATCATAATCCGCTGTGCTCGTCACCTTCACCAGCCCGACATACGCGTCAGTCCCGCCGGGATTTGTAACCACGCCCGTGTTCTCGTCAATCGTTGGCAGTGTACCTACGCCGCCGTCCATCGCCTCAATCTTCCACTTGTACGTGTCGGGATTCGGCTGAACGCCGTCCTTAACAAGGCTCAGAATATCCCTCGCCGGTATTGCAGGTTGCAACGGTGTTCCCGGGACGTCTACAATATATTCCGGGTCGCCTTCAGGGTCGTTATCTTGCCCCGCGTCTCCGCTGTAATCCGGGTTCGGCTTCATAGTGTCCGCCACCGCGGGTACCTCGGGAATTTCTGCTCTGTCCCGCTCCCAATCAACATTTGCCGTTAGCTTAATAGTCGGAGCGTTCGCGCTCACTACCCTCACCAGCTCGCCATTGCCATACACATCAACGGGAGTATACTGATTTGCCGCGTCTGTGTCAAAATTCTCGGCATTCCCTCCTTCGGGAACAGCATACGTTTTAATCAGCACTTCCGCGGGTGCAACAATATATATGCCGTTCATCGGCGCAAGCACTGTATAGAACGGAACTACTCCCGTCTCGTCCGCCTCATCTCCCGCCGTAACGTACACGCCGTACTTAAACTGACTTGTTGTGAATGCGCCTGTCCCTGTTTTCGGCGCAATCTTCAGAACCTCGCCGTTGGACGACGTGCCGAACGTGCTGCTTGAATACGACGGAGTTATAAACTTCGTCGGTGATATCGCCTTCACCGTTATCGTCCACGCTTTTTCGGCAGTGAGTACGTTTGTGCCTGCCGCGCCCGGAGCGTCACTACCCTCATACAGCGCGTACAGTACCAATTTCCCTTCCGCCTGTGCCGCAGCGACGCCGTCTTTCGTGCCCGCGTTTGTCTCGTTGTTCCAAGCGTTACTATCCGCAACATATACCTTGTCCGCAGCGTTGGTGTTAAATTGCCCTACTTCGTAATCTTCCATGTTTGTGCCGTTAAACGTAACGCCTTGAATCTCCAGCTTGTTCTTATCAAAGTTCAGCGGGAGGACAATGCTATACACATCCGCCAACCCTCTAAGTGAAACGTCTATATCGTACGTTTTGCCTACGTCAAACCTGAATTCATTATTTCCGCCGAGCAGCGTTGTTCCACCTTGCTCATTATCAACGGAGAACTCAACTTGCCCCGTGACGGTAAGTGTGTATATCAAAACCGCTTCCTGATATACGTCGTCACGCTCTTTTTTAACGGTAATTTCCACCGTCCCTGTAGTGCTCACCTTGATTTCCCGTGTTGCGGCTTCAAAAGTGGAAGTCGCCGTCCCTCCTGTTTTTGTGTACGTAATCGCTCCCGAACCGATAGGCAGCAATTGCAACGCGTCAACAGGCGCGCTGGATGCTTCGGGTACATAGAAGCTACGCAGCGGGAAGAGTGCCTCCGAATCTTCGTAGTGGTCCATATCAAAGGGCGCTTGCTCATAACGAACTGTGCTTGTGCCCGATACCATACTAGCAAGACGTGTTTGCTGACCGCTCGTCCTCGTTGTATCTATGCGCACTTTTGCGCCCGATTGTGCGTTATCAAACGAAACTACCGTAATCGGAGCTGCAAGTGTGTTGCCGGTGAAATCTAGAACTTCATCCGTCGGTAAGCCGTCCGCAGCATCCTGCACTGTGTCGTAGCCCAACCTCGTCAAGCTATCGCAACCGGCAAACAGGTAGTTACTTGTCACCAGATTTCTCCTTGCAAAAGGTAATATCACATTATTTAAACTGGAGCAGCCTGAAAATACATACGTATTCCAGTTCGCGGTGTTAGTCATTTTGCTTAAATCAATAACCTCATCCACAGGCAGCCCCTTGCCCGGTTGACCGTCAAGCGCATACGCCAAACGGGTTAAGCTCGAGCAGTTATAGAACATATAGCCGATTAACGCTACTCCTTTTTTAGAGTTAGGAAGCAATACGCTTTCGATACCGCTGCAATTATCGAAGATTCGCACAAAAGCCGTCGTTCCCGTTTGCCCGCTTAAGTCGATAACGTTACCTTCCGGCAAATCGCCATAGCCCAAACGCGATAATTGCCTTTGACCTGTGAACATATCACGTGTCAACGCAAGCGCGGACTTTTCAGTCGGTAGAATTACATTGTTAAGTGTACCTGACCCGGAATCAACGTTATTTGCAAATAGGTATGTCGGCCATGCCGTTGTGTTGTTAAACCCTCGTAGGTCAATAACGCCCGGGGTTACCGTACCTGTCGTGTTTACCGCAAGGGTATTTAATTTGCTCAAATTATTAAACGTGTAATTGGTAATCGCTGTTGCGGGATTCCACTTGATGGTTTCCACATTCGGCGCCACCCTGCAAATTCCGTTGTTATACGAAGAGGCGGCAATCGTACTTGGAGCCGTGTAGCTCGTGAAGTCAATTTCCACACAATTAGGAAGTAGTTCTGTGTGCGTAGTCGAATTCGCAATATTGTTTGTGTAAGCATTGTTGCTGACAACAATCAACTTCTTAATACTCTCGCCCGTATATCCGCCTAACGCGGCATTAACTTTGACGTCCAACGCAACACTTTCCTGCGCGCCCGTTATACCATACGTAATTGTGAGTACATCTCCGGGATACGGAGCTGCTTTTGCCTCTCGCAGCGTTATCGGGACTGTACCCAACATCATCGCCAACATAACAAATGAGGCAATAAATCTTTTCGCGCCACTGCTTTCGATTACTCTCTCCATCCATGACCCTTTCGTCTTCTTCGTTCCACTCTTCATCAATATCCCTCCTATAAATTTTGATATGAACTACGTCCACATCTACTCTTATCATATCACATATTTTTCAAATGTGTGGTTTGCAACACAAATGTAATATAATTGTATAATTCCTGTAATATTCCCCACGACAAGCCAATTTTTGGCAATTCAAAAATTTAAGAGATATACAGCCGATAAATCCGTGTGCCGACATTACAAAATAGATGTAGTCCATGTGAAAAGGTAAATTAAGGAAGTATACAGCCCTTTATAGATTGGAACTTATATCAAGAGATTTGTCCTCTGTCTTTACTTATATTTTCGCATATTCAATCCACCTCGCTCTCAATATCCGCAAAAGTGTGATATTTATCTTCGTCTGCCAATCCATAGTTGATAACTTCAACATCATTTGTCGTTATTTTCACCTCAACGTAATCTTGTGGGTCTTCTATTTCCAAAGATAACTCTAAATGAATTTTTCCGTTTTCTTCTACCACTTTATCGTCCACCACGTCAATATAAGCGTCAAAAGCGCTTGCTTGGATTTCTTTATCAAAATCCACTTTTGCATTTTTGAAAATAACTCTAATTATATCGTTGTTCTGAGGTCCACTATTAACTTCATCCTCGCATAATTCCATTAAAACGTGAAAATCTTTCCCCATCATTTTCATACCGCAAATAGAACCGTCGTGAAAACTGTACTTTTCTACTAATTCTTTAATAGTCATTTTTAATTCCTCTCTAAACCGACTCCATGAGCTTTTCAAACCGTTCGGCTGAATCTTCGTTATATGAAAATTCAACAATAAAATTTTGATCAACGCCTTCAAAATACTGATGCCCGGCTTCGTTTGAATTGAGCAAACCATCAACTAAATCAACAATAGTTCTCAATCCTTCAATATTTAGTTTCCACTCAAAATGATTTCCACCGTTCATCCTTTTGGAAGAAATACACGACGCATTACGGTCGTTACTTCTAATCAGCGCAAAACTATTAATTGAATTAAATCGCTTGATGACAAACATCTTGCAGATATCAAAATCTCCTATATTCCCATCCAGCATGCTCTCAACATTCTCTTTGAACCACATAACCCATTCTCTACTTCTTGTTGATATTCGTATCGTGTTCCCGTCCGCTCCCAAATAATAATCGATATAAGCTAACAATGTGTTCATTCCCCTCCTCTTATGTTTAATTCTTTGCCCTTAATTTTCCCGAACTAATCGCCAATTCCGCTTAATGGCGCAGCCTCATGCGCTACCGCTTCGGTTTTCTTTAACAATAAAAAATGAAGAATGATGAGCGATAAAAGATGAATAAAAAAGCGCAACTAACTTTCGCTCTCAAATATTCATAATTCACAATTTATCACTTTTCATTCTTCATTGCCACATTCATGCAGCGCTTTTTGTCTAATCGGAACAAAAAAATATCACTTTTCAATTACTCCATATAGACTGAAATTGATTTCTCAACTCCAACCAAACACAGTATAAACCCAAAACTTATTTTTGTCAAGCTCCGAAATAAAAACTTTTTATTCAAAAAGCCCATGAAATTCAATTATTGCCTCGGCGTGTTTCTCTTTGTATTTTTCCAAATCGCTTTTTAACTCTGATAAAAAGTAATTAAAATCATCTTTTTGAGGGGCAGTTCGTTTTTTGTTATTAAACAATTCTTCAAACTCATCTGCATTTAATTTTACCAACTCGTCAGCATTTATATCAAAATCATTTATACAACGAATTGCGGAGAATTCCAATTGAGATAACATCTCTTTTTCCCAAGATGAAAGTAAATTTTCATAAGAAGCGATAACTTTAGTAGCTTCAACGCTAATTTCACAAATTGGAACTATGTATTGATAAAACAGTTCGTTTCGGTTTTCAAGGTCAATATACTCTGTTATTAGTTTTTTCTGCCGCTGTATAGCTATTAGTAACTTTGACAATGCAAATTTTTTAACGTAATTTAGTTCTTCATATTTTTTCTTTTCATTTCCCAATGACCAAAATAAAGCAAACAAAGCAAAAATTAAGCCTAAAGAAAAAATGAGCGACAGAACGCTTTTAATGTTTGAAATCCACAGCGATTTAACTAATTCTACCAATAAAGAAATGTTAAAGTTTGAATTAACTAAATATAATCCCAAAGAAAAAATAATTATACCAATAGCACTGCACACTTTATAAAATTTAGCTCTTTTCATGTAATTTTCACCTACTTTCATATTTAAAATATTTTGAAATTTTAGTAAATTTTCTTTTAATTCGCTAGCTGTTAAGCTACAAAATATAACATTAACCAGATTTCTTCTAAGTGCTGACAGTTTGGCTAAATTTAGATTTGAAAATTTTATGATTTTCCATTTCATTTTCCTCTTTTCCTTATTTTCTCCTTTTAATCTAATAAAGATTTCTTCATAGCCACAAACTAACGCTAAC
>JAISFC010000086.1 GCA_031263785.1 Clostridiales bacterium
GGAAGTTGGTGCCGAGCCGCGGCTTATTATGTATTGGCGCGGGAAAAAAATCGTGGATATGAGCCGCGAATTCCTTGACAGCAATGGTGCGGAACGCTTTGCAAGCGCGGAAATTAAAACTCCGGACGTTTCTTCTTTCTTCAGCTCTACCGATGATTCGGTCACATCTAAGCGCGTTTTGGAGCGGCTTGCGGACACGAGCATGTGCTCTCAAAAAGGATTAGTTCAACAATTTGACAGTTCTATCGGCGCGGCGGCTTGTCTGATGCCTTTCGGGGGGCAGACGCAATTAACTCCCGCCGACTGTATGGCGGCTAAAATCCCTCTTGTTTCCGGCGAAACTTCTACTTGCACATTCATGTCGTACGCATATAATCCTAAGTTAGCAAAGCTTTCACCCTTCCATTCGGCAATGTACGCGGTTTTGGAATCAGTAGCGAAAATCGTTGCCGGCGGCGGAGATTATAAAAAAATATACTTCACTTTTCAGGAATATTTCGAGAAGCTGGGCAGTGACCCTTCTCGCTGGGGCAAGCCTCTTGCGGCGCTGCTCGGCGCGTATTATGCGCAAATTCAGCTCGACCGCGCAAGCATCGGCGGAAAAGACAGCATGAGCGGCTCTTTCAACGATATCGACGTACCTCCCGCACTGGTCTCATTCGCGGTAAGCGTCGGGAATTCAAAAAATGTAATAAGCCCTGAATTCAAGCGCGCGGGGCACGATTTAATTCTGATAGAAATTGACAGAGATTCCAACTATATTCCTGATTTTCAACAAGCGCGTATAAGTTACGAACAAATTCACAAGCTCATAAAGGATGAACGCGTGTGTTCCGCCCGCTCAATAGGCGCAAACGGGCTTATCGGTTCTATTATACAAAGTTTCGGCAATAATATCGGCTTGGAAATTGCGACTGGTTTTGACCTTTACACACCTCGTATAGGCTCTATATTGCTCGAGGTAGCTTCGGCTAGAAGTATTTCATTTGATAAAAACGTGCATTACGAAGTAATAGGGCGCACTATTTCCGACGATAAATTTGTTTGCGACAATTGCGAGGTCCCTATCGACGAGTCTGTAAAGGCTTGGAGCTTTACTCTTTCAGACGTATTCCCCGAGGGTGATGCAAACGCTTGCAAGCCTATTTTCTACAAAAATACCGAAAAGCGTCTTCATTACCCCAAACATATTACAAAGCCGAACGTGGTAATTCCCGTTTTCCCCGGCACAAACGGTGAATATGACAGCGCGCGCGCATTTGAAAAGGCAGGAGCGAAGGTAAATATCGTCGTTATGCGTAATTTGACAAAGGAACATATCGAAGCTTCAATTGATGAACTATCGGAATTTATCAATCGCTCCCAGATTCTAATGATTCCCGGCGGATTTAGTGCAGGTGACGAACCCGACGGGTCTGCAAAATACATATCCGCCGCTCTTCGCAATCCGCACATTTCTGAGGCTATTATGAATCTCATTAGCAAGCGCGACGGGCTTATTCTCGGCATTTGCAACGGATTTCAGGCTCTTATTAAGCTGGGGCTTGTCCCGTATGGCGAAATTCGCGTAATGACGCCCGAATCGCCTACGCTTACCTATAATATATCGGGTAAGCACATTTCAATAATGGTTAAGACGCGCATATCATCTAATATTTCCCCTTGGTTGGCTGATTTTAATGTTGGCAATGAACATATTATTCCTATTTCACACGGCGAAGGACGATTGGTTGCCCCTGAGTCCGTGCTCGAAAAATTAGCTGCCAACGGGCAAATCGCTACACAATATGTCGAGAATGTCAATGGGTCCGCCCTATCTATCGAAGGGATAACAAGCCCCGATGGTCGCATTTTCGGCAAAATGGGGCATAGTGAGCGCATTATCAGCGCCGACACAGCAAAAAATATATACGGGAACAAAATTCAGGACATATTTAAGAATGGCGTCGCATATTTCAAGTAGATAATTTCTTAATAAAAAATATTCGGGAGTGAAATTATGGATTATCTGTCAAAAATCAAAGATGCTGTCGACTTTATTGAGAAGCAGCCGGGATTTCTAACTCCGAAGGTTTCTATTGTCATAGGCTCCGGTCTCGGCTCAATCGCAAAAACTGTGGAAAAAAAGCTGGAAATCCCTTATTCTGACATTCCTCATTTTCCGTCATCAACCGTAGCGGGACACAGCGGAACTCTATTGCTCGGCAAACTGTGGGGTACGGACGTTGTTATAATGAACGGGCGTTTTCATTGTTATGAGGGACATTCCATGCAAACCGTCGCATTTCCCGTTGCGGTGATGAATATGCTCGGGGCGCATACGCTCATCGTTACCAACGCGTCGGGCGGCGTCAATCCCGCGTTTAATGCCGGAGATTTAATGCTTATTACCGACCAGATTTGCATAACAGGCGACAACCCGTTAATAGGACCTCATATACCCGAATTAGGCGGAGAACGTTTTGACGATATGAGCGATTGCTATACTAAGGCTTTACGCGACGAGGTTCAACGGCTCGCGGCACGTAAAGGCATTAACCTTCACAGTGGCGTTTATGCCTTTAGATTCGGTCCTTCTTACGAAACTCCCGCAGAGGTCAACATGTTGCGGATAATGGGAGCAGACAACGTTGCAATGTCTACCGCACCTGAGGTCATCATGGCTAACCAATGTAAAATGCGTGTTCTCGGGCTTTCGTGCATCGCTAACAAGGCGTTGGGAACCGATGACGCAAGGCAGGAAAAGCTGACTCACGAGGAAGTGCTTTCCGTATGTGAAAAGGCGGGAGAAAAGATGGTTGATATCATTAAAATTGCAATCGAGGTGACAAATGAACAGTCTACTGATTAAAAACGCCAACATAATAACCATGTGTAATGGTATTGAGCTTTACAGCTCGTTTTTAGGCATAACAAGCGGCATTATAGACTACGTGAGTGATAAACCTCCGAAGTCGCAATACGATATGACTTTCGATGCGCAAAATGCAATTGTAATACCGGGATTTGTCAACGCGCACACGCACATTCCTATGGTTATGTTTCGCGGAGTTGCAGACGATATTCCGTTGGAAAAGTGGCTGTATGACCATATTTTTCCGCTCGAAGAAAAGCTTACTCCGGATGATGTCTATAGCGCAGCTAAGCTCGCGTTATCCGAAATGATTGCCGGCGGAACAACTTGTTTTTGCGACATGTACTTCTTTTCCGAACAAATTATTAAAGCAACGATG
>JAISFC010000092.1 GCA_031263785.1 Clostridiales bacterium
AAATTAACAAGAGGTAATTAAAATGGGAAGTTTAGAAAAACTTATTGAAATATGCAATCAATATAAAAAGGGTCAGTTCGAGATTGAGGAATTTCAAAGTAGAATTGTTACTGCATTAACGCCCGAAAACATCTCGAAAGAATGCGTGGAGGAGTTAAGACGATTTGATAATGACATTGAGAAAATTATTTATTGTCAGTTGCCTATTTCGTGGCGCTCAATGGGAGAAAAAGTTGCGGATAGACTTATTCTAGCTTTACAAGGGAGAAAATTAAAATGATTGAAAAAAATGATTGGAGATTAGGCATTCTCAATAATAGATTAAAAGGAGAAACATGGGCGCACAAAAAATACACTCAATACAGCGAGAGTTGGGATCGTGACCATTGCGAAGCTTGCACTGACAAATTTATGGAGCGGGAAGGCTTTTTACGCGAAGGCTATTGCACTCTTGACAAAAACCACTGGATATGCCCAACATGCTATAATGATTTTAAGAATATGTTTGGGTGGACATTAATCTAAAAGCACGCATGGAAGCGGCGGCGTTATTTCACGGACAGCGAATTCCACGCACATAGCGCGACGTCGGCGCGGGATATAGCCGTGCGGGGTGCGGCGGTCAATTCATTCTCAAGAATCCCCAAATCCAGCGCGGTATTGACGTATCCGTTCGGGTAACCGCCGTTGTTGAGCGCGTCCGCGTTATGCCCGACGACCCGGACTAAAATAGTCGCCGCTTCCGCAACGGAGAGGTTGGCGTCGGGGCGGAAGGTGCCTTCCAAATCGCCGACTAAATAGCCGTTCGCGACCGCCAAATTAATATGCGCGACCGCCCAATGGCTGGCGGATACATCGGGGAAATTGGGCTTAGTGTTGTCGCCTAATTGGTCCTCAATCCCCGCCAAACGCACCGCGACCGCCGCAAATTCGCTGCGCCGTATGGTGTCCCCCGGGCGAAAAAGCCCCGCATCGTCGCCAATCATCACCTTTAGCTCGGACAAAATATCGATAGCTCCCGCGTATTTTGCGTCCGAGACGTCGGGGAAGCTTGCCGCGAGCGCGAGCCCCCCCCTGCCCGCAATTGCGGCAATTATCATCATTATAATTATACTTTTTTTCATATTTTATTGCTCCCTTCGGATAATTTTAAGCGTAATTATTTAGGAAACCTCACCATATTTACAAATGTGTATCTAGCCATGCTCCATTTAATGCGTATATTCCGCCCGAAAGCGCCTTTGGGACGGAATTTCTTGCACATTTTGCGCCGCGTTTTCCTGCCTTCGGTCAGCCCCTGTTTATACGACTTTTTCGCGCTTTTTGTGAGCGCTGCACGGCGACTTTTTGCCGCCCCCAAAATCCATGTCGTGCAAAACTTCTGAATAAACGGGAGGTTTTTGTAGATTGTCCATTCGTTGTTGCGCGCCTCCAGACGTGCGCGCGTGTCGGGGTCTATTGCCCCCAGCTCCCTAAACCGCACCAGACGCGCTTCGGGGCAAATAACGTTTTTATACCCCGCTTTTGCCGCCCGCCAGCATATATCCACATCGTGCCCCAGCACGAAAAAATTTTCGTCATATCCGTTCAAATGCAGGAAAATATCCCGGCGGTACATCGTCCCGCAATCAGACACCGCAAACACGTTTTTCGCCTTAATTTTAGACAACTTTTTCCCAAGATTCAGCCCAAACGCCGTGCCGCCCAATGTGTACCCCATCCCCGCTTGCTTGACCCGCGTGGGGTTGTGCTGATAAACGTGCACGGGCGCAAGGGCGAAAATCCGCTCGTCCTCCGCCATTTGAGCGACCATGCAGCGCAGCCATTCGGGCTCGGTCACGGCGTCGTTGTGCAGCACAACTATGTAATCCTCCTGCGCGCGCACCACAATCTCGTTGACGGCGGCGCATATTCCTATGTTTTTCGTGTGCTTGACAATCTCAACCTGCGGATATTTTTCCCCCACCAGCTTGACGCTGTCGTCCATTGAGCCATTGTCGACCATTGTAACGGAAAAATTCGTGTAATCTTGCTTGAATAGAGCGTCCAAACATTTAGGCAGCCAATTTTCACCGTCCAAATTGGGTATAATGACGCGCACTTTAGCAATCATTCAGCTTCACTCCACTTCCTATTAAAAATACTAAACCCACCGCCGTGATGGGCAAAAATTGTACGCCGTGCAGCAGCAGGGTGACAGCCGTAGCTTGTCCGTCGGGGACGGCGAACGCCATAAATCCCGCTTTTGCCGCGGTTTCCAAGGTGCCGAAGTTCCCGGGAGCGGCGGGGATTATTATTATCAAGTTAATTAAAAGCATGACGAATACCGACCCTAATATCGAATAATTCAGCCCGAAGGACATCGCGACGAAGAAGATGGTGGTCGCCTCCACAGTCCAGATTATCATGGAAATTCCTACGACTTTCAGCATTTGCCCCGCGCTTTTGATTGCGCGGAATCCGTCCGCCAGCGACCGTGCGAACTTGCGCGCGACTTTTGGAACAAACCGCTCGCATTTGTCCCAATGGCGGACTATCATGTACAAGATAAAAATGCCAAATATAAGCCCGATTATCAAGAAAACAGCCACTTTGCCAATCCAAGCCTCCATCTTGTAAAACAGCATGGTTACGCACAAAATGACCGCTAGAGTGGCGACATCGACAATTCTTTCCACCACAACGCACGAAAACAGCGCGGCTTTATCGTGATTCAGCTGCTTGCCGGCATGGTAGGCGCGGACAAATTCGCCGGCGCGAAGAGGAAGGAGGTTGTTTGCCGCGTATCCTGCGGCTATTGAGGGGAAAACGCGCTTTACAGACGCGTTGGGAGCGATGTGGCGGATTATTTCGCAAAACCTCAACGTGCGGAAATAAAACCCGAATAAATTCACTAAAATAGCTATAATCACAATCGAATAACGCGCGTTTTTAAACGCCGCCCACAGCTCATGCCAGTCAACACCGCGAAAAAGAAAGTAAAGCAGCGCTAAACTGATGATTATTCCCAAAATATTAATTACGCGCTTTTTCATTGTTTACACTCCGTTTCGCCGTTAATCCCGATTTTGCCATGCTGCAAGCAAAGGTTCATTTCACGATAGCATTTCTTCTTTGATTCTTTCCAATTCACGCGGATTTACCGCCGAAAAATAAAATTTGATTTTTGGCTCCGTGCCCGAAGGACGCACCCGCACCACGCTCCCGCTTTCCAGCTCAAAAGCAAGCATATTTGAGGGTTCTTTTGCCAGCGCGTAGTCCGTAAAACTTGCGATTTTCACACCGCCGATTTCCTTAGGAGGCGATTCGCGCAAGCCGCGCATTATTTCTGCAATTTCGTCGGCTCCCGCGAAGCCCTCTTTAATTACGTCGACGCTTTCCTCGTACAATCTGCCGTATTTTTCATAGATTTCGTCTAGATAATCCCAAAGCGTCACGCCTCGGTCCGCGCACCACTGCGCCATTTCCGCAATGATTATAGCCGCAACAATCGCGTCTTTATCCCGCGCGTGAGCGCCCACCAAATACCCGATGCTCTCTTCCCAGCCGAGCACAAAATTGTTGCGCCGCTCCGTCTCGCACTCCAAAATCTTCTCCGCGATAAACTTAAAACCGGTGTAAACATCAAGATATTTCACTCCGCGCGCCTTGCAAATCAGCGCGGTCATGCGCGAGGAAACAATCGTGCTCACCACCAGCGGATTCTCGGGCAGCCGCCCTTTTTCCGCCTGCTGCGAGAGGACATACTCCGTTAGCATTATGCCCACTTCATTCCCGGAAAATCGCTGTATCAGCCCCCATTTGTCCTGCGCCGCGACGCCTATTCTGTCGCTGTCGGGGTCGGTTGCCAGCGCCAAATCCGTCTTTTCACGCTCGGCAAGCGCCAACACTTTCTCCCAACATTCAGCCTTTTCGGGGTTCGGGTAGGGCGCCGTCGGAAAATTGCCGTTCGGTTGTTCCTGCTTGCTTTCCACAAGCACATTGTCAAATCCTGCCCGCTTTAAAGCCTCTCTTACAGGCTTATTTCCCGCCCCGTAAAGCGGAGTGTACGCAATTTTAATATTTCCGCCGGGGTTAAGCTGCTGCGCCGCCACCGCGCGCATGTAAGCTTCGTCGATATCCGCGCTCAGCTCGTGTATAAAATCCGCGACATTCCCGCTTTCTTCCGACGGTTCCAGCTCATTAACCTCGCTTATTAGCGCCAAAAGGTCGAACGACACGCCCGGAGGCATTTGCCCGCCGTCCTCCCAATAGCACTTGTACCCGTTGTATTCCTTAGTGTTGTGGCTCGCGGTTATCATAATCCCCGCAATAGTGCGCAAATGACGCACGGAAAAGGACAGCTGCGGGGTGGGGCGGAGGTCGGGATAAATGTGAGCGTGAATGCCGTTTGCCGCCAGTACATGCGCGCATTCATACGCAAATTTGCGGGAATTATTGCGGCTGTCAAACCCGATTACAACGCCGCGCGCCATCGCCGCATCGCCACGCCGCTTGATGTACGCCGCCAGCCCCGCGGTGACTTTGCGGACCGTGTAAATATTCATGCGATTGCTGCCGACGCCCATTTTCCCGCGCAAACCGCCCGTGCCGAACTCCAAATCCTTATAAAAACGGTCTTTAATCTCGTCGTCGTTGCCCTCGAACGATTGAAGCTCCGCCCTGCTTTTTTCATCTAAATTGGGATGATTCAGCCACTTTTCATAAACATCTCTATACATGGTTTTAAGCCTCCTTATGAAATGTCCGTCAAGGCGATGTATTTCCCGCCGTTATTCGCGATATGATGCTTTCTGCCCTCCAGATTATCCCCCAAAAGTATCTCGAATTTCGCCTGTGTGAGGTCGCTGTTTTCGTCGGGCATAATTTGGATAAGCCGCCGCGTTTTGGGATTCATCGTGGTTTCCCACATCATTTCCGGCTGGTTTTCCCCCAGCCCTTTCGAGCGTTGAAGCGTGTATTTTTTGCCGTCTAGCTTGCCGAGAATTTTCACCTTTTCCTCCTCATTATAGGCAAAATACGTCTTCCCTTTGGAGTTCACCTCAAACAGCGGCGACTCCGCGATGTACACCATGCCCGCGTCAATCAGCTCCGGCATCAGGCGGTAAAACATCGTCAAAATGAGGGTTCTTATCTGATAGCCGTCAACGTCTGCATCGGTGCAAATTATAATTTTGCTCCAGCGTAAATTGGACATATCAAAGGTGTTCAAAGATTTATTATGTTTGGATTTAACCTCCACGCCGCAGCCCAAAACCCGCGCTAAATCCAAGATAATATCATTTTTAAAAATCTTTTCGTAGTCGGCTTTAAGGCAGTTGAGAATCTTCCCGCGGACGGGGATAATCGCCTGAAATTCCGCGTCGCGCCCCAGCTTGCAGGACCCCAAGGCGGAATCGCCCTCAACTATGTAAATTTCGCGCCTTTTAATGTCTTTTGTCCTGCAATCGACGAACTTTTGAACGCGCGTCAGCACGTCCGCGCCGCCCGCCAGCATTTTTTTGGCGTTTATGCGGCTTTTCTCCGCGGTTTCACGGCTGCGCTTGTTTATTAGCACCTGTGAGGCAATTTTATCGGCGTCATCGCGGTTTTCAATAAAATATACCTCGAGATTGTGTTTAAGAAAATCCGTCATCGCCTCCTGCACAAACTTGTTCGTGATGGACTTTTTCGTCTGATTTTCATAGCTTGTAACCGTAGAAAAATTGCTGCTGACAAGGCACATGCAATCCGCTATGTCCGCAAACGTGATTTTGCTCTCGTTTTTGTTGTATTTATTGCTGTTTTTGATGTATTGGTCAATCGCGCTGACAAACGCGCTCCTAACCGCCCTGTCCGGCGCGCCGCCATGCTCCAAAAAGCTGGAATTATGATAATATTCAAGCATACTTACTTCCGCGTTTATGCAAAACGCCACCGAAAGCTTCACTTTATATGCAGGCTTGTCCGGGCGGTCGCTGCCAACGCGCTCCGCGGCGAAAAACTGCGGGGCGGTGATAGCCTTTTCGCTTGCCACCTCGTTGATGTAATCCAAAATGCCGGTTTCGTACTTAAAAACGGTTTCACTGCCGTCATTTTCGTTGGAAAATATAAATTTCAATCCGCTGTTTACGATGGCTTGCTTTTTCAACACGCTCAAAAAATATTCCGGCGGGATATCAATATCGGTAAATACGTCCAGGTCGGGGCGCCATCGGATGGTAGTACCCGTGGTTTTCTCCTTTGTCCGCTCCTTTTGCAGCTCGCCCGCGTTCTCCCCGCGCTCAAAATGCAGATTGTACTTGTAATCCTCGCGAATCACCTCGACATCCATGAATTCAGAGGCATATTGCGTGGCGCACGCGCCCAAACCGTTTAAACCAAGGGAATATTCATAATTTTCGGCTGCGTTGTTGTTGTATTTTCCGCCCGCGTACAGCTCGCAAAAAACCAATTCCCAATTATATCGCTGCTCTTTTTCATTATAATCAAGCGGAATTCCACGACCGAAATCCTGCACCTCAATTGTTCCGTCCTCAAAAAGACGCACACGAATTTCCTCGCCGTACCCCTCGCGCGCCTCGTCAATCGCGTTTGAAATAATCTCAAACGCACTGTGGCAGCAGCCCTCAATCCCGTCAGAACCAAAAATCACCCCCGGACGCTTGCGCACCCTTTCCGCGCCCTTCAGGCTGGAAATGCTTGTGTTATCATATTTTTTCGCCACGATTTTATCCCCTCCGTCCCATACGTAAGAAGTTTATCACAAATGGCGGAAAGTTGCAAGAGGAAATTTTTCCTACCCGATAAAATTTTTGTTGACATCGCTTCCAAAGATATGGTATAATTCAAAGAGTGCTGATGTACGCGCAGGAATTAAGAAAGCAATCAGGGCGAAGGGTTAAATATCGCGGATGATTTTTTTGGAGTTAGTTTAGTTTTTTTAAATGCGGATGTGGCGGAATCTGGCAGACGCGCATGGTTCAGGTCCATGTGAGAGAAATCTCATGGGGGTTCAAGTCCCTCCACCCGCACCAAAAAGTGCCTCTTCGAGGCAATGAAGAATGACAAATGATAAATTGTGAATGATAAATCAAAACCCCAAGTCCGCACAATAGGCGCTTTTTGTATTCATCATTTATCATTAGCCGAAGGCGAATCATTCTTCATTCTTCATTAAGAAGACGCATTATGCTCAAATCAGACATTCCGGCGGCTAATGGCTCACTAGCAATTTTTTTCGGTCTCGCATGGGGGGAGTTTGTTGTTTCCTTAACCATGTCTTGCGTAACGGAGCAGGATTTGCATCTTTGAGTTATGGAGAGGTAGCGAAGTGGTCATAACGCGGCGGTCTTGAAAACCGTTTGTCGGAAACGGCACGTGGGTTCGAATCCCACCCTCTCCGCCAAAAAGTGCCTCTTCGAGGCAATGAAGAATGACAAATGATAAATTGCGAATGATAAATCAAAACCAAAAGTCTACACAGTAGGCACTTTTTGTATTTATCATTTATCACTCATCATTCATCATTTTTCATTAAGAATCCACGACGAGTTGCTCCGCTTTCGCTTTATCTCCTACTACTTTTTTACGCTAAACCCCGCTTTTAAAACAAATAAACGCTTTTGGGAGTTTGGTGAGGACTTCTTTCTTTGCGCTAAAAATCAGAAAAAAATCCTTGACAATGCACTATTGGTGTGATAAACTCAATTTGTCGGTGATAATTGGTGCGCGGGTGTGGCGGAATTGGCAGACGCGCAAGATTTAGGTTCTTGTATCGTAAGATGTGGGGGTTCAAGTCCCTCTACCCGCACCAAAAAGCGCCTCTTCGAGGCAATGAAGAATGTCGAATGATAAATTGCGAATGATAAATCAAACCCCAAAGTCCGCACAATAGGCGCTTTTTGTATTTATCATTCATCATTAGTCGAAGACGAATCATTTTTCATTCTTCATTAAAAAGATTCATTATGCGAAAAACAGATATTTCGTCGGTTCGATTCCAACCTCTTGAGGACTACACCTACGATGCAGCATATCTTTTTCGTCATCCTATTACAGCAAGTGCCTCTTCGAGGCAATGAAGAATGACAAATGATAAATTGCGAATGATAAATCAAAACCAAAAGTCCGCACAATAGGCGCTTTTTGTATTTATCATTTATCATTAGCCGAAGGCGAATCATTCTTCATTTTTTATATAGAAACAGTCTGTACGAAGGCGAACCGTGGATTGTTTTGTCTCTGATTGAGAAAGGAATGAAATGCTAAGATGCCGATCGACTATAAGAAAACAGAAAAAGACTTATACCAGCCTAAAATCACACCGTCCATAATCGACGTGCCGGAAATGAAGTTCATTGTCGTGGACGGCAAGGGTGACCCAAACACAAGCGATGAGTATGCCGCTGCCATCGAGTTGCTCTATGGACTTTCCTATACCATAAAAATGGGCAATAAGGCGGTCTTGGAATATGTCGTACCACCGCTTGAAGGTTATTGGGAAGTTGCCGACGATTTTAAAAGTTGTGGCGCGGCGATAACCGACAAGAGCAAATTCGTCTGGACGATGCTTCTCCGTCAGCCTGATTTTGTAACCTCCGCGGTGTTCGATAATGCTAAAACTGCGTTTGCAAAAAAGAAGCCGAATCTTGATACGTCAAAGGCGCGGCTCGAAATAATCACGGAGGGCTTATGCGTTCAGGTCATGCACATCGGCTCCTATGACGATGAACCCGCCACAATTGCTGCGCTTGACCGCTTCGCGGTTGATAGAGGCTATGCTGTCGATATGAGTGGAGGCAGACGCCACCACGAGATTTACCTCTCAGACCCGCGCAAGGTTGTGCCGGAGAAGCTGAAAACGGTGCTTAGGCATCCGATAGGGAAGGCTTGATTCGGTGGCAAGCCGCTTATACTCATAACGGCGCAAAAGAGCATTATGTGCTTGACTTTGAGGATTCGGAGCTTGCCGAAAAAGTGGTGCGGCTGATTGACCTAGCGACCCCCATGCCGAAACCAAAGAAGAAATCGGAGGAAACATAAAAATGAACAGAATCAACATTATTGCGCTCGGCGTCCGCGACATGACACGGTCGGTAAAGTTTTATCGTGACCTTGGCTTTCGGTCAAAGGAAACCGCCGAATGTCCGCAGGTAATTTTCTTTGACACGACTGGCACGAAGTTTGAGTTATATCCAATTCAAGGCATAGCGTCGGACATCAGTTCCGATAACCCGCCAAAAATCGCGGAGGGTTTTGCGGGAATAACGCTTGCCTACAATGTGAAAAGCGAACAGGAAGTGCGTGATACCGTTGAACTCGCGAGAAAAGCGGGCGCGGTGATTGCCAAAGAACCGCAACCGGTATTCTGGGGCGGATACCACGCTTATTTTGCCGACCCTGACGGCTATTATTGGGAAGTTGCCTACGGTGGAGATGCTTTCAAATTCGACGAGCAGGATATGCTCGTTTTGTGAGGGGGCTTGAAGCCAATGGTCAACAACGCTACGGATATAGATATAATTTTGTCCCACCGTTCCGACAACGGAGGCGACTTATGGGCGACGCCGGATAAAAATCTCTGCAAAGGCGCGCCATTCTCCACCTTGGAGAGCGTACTCTATCTTTTGGAATTGGGCGTTAGTCCTGCTGACCCATTGATGTAAGACGTGGCTGAGTTGATTTTCAGCACACAGCGAGAGGATGGTCGGTTCAAGATTGCCACCAGCGCGATATATCCGTGCCAGACCGCCCATGCCGCAAACGTCCTTTGCCATATGGGTTACGCAAAGGACGAAAGGCTGAACGTGACGTTTGAGCATTTGCTGAACACGCAATACCAAGACGGCGGCTGGCGGTGCAATTCGTTCAAATACGGACGCGGACCGGAAACAGAGTATTCCAACCCGTTCCCGACATTGATTGCACTTGACGCCTTTCGGTATACCAACCTGCCGGGTCAAGCTCCGGAGCTTGACCGCGCGGTTGACTTTCTCTTGGAGCATTGGACGATTCGCAAGCCCATCGGTCCCTGCCATTATGGGATAGGCTCGTTGTTCCTGCAGGCGGAATATCCTTTCCGCACTTACAACATTTTCATGTACGTTTACGTCTTGTCTTTCTACGGGCAGGCAAGAAAAGACAAACGGTTTCAGGAGGCGTTTGAGGTGTTGCAGTCCAAACTGGCGGACGGGCAAATAGTCGTCGAGCGCGTTGTCCCCGAACTGGCGAAATTGTCTTTTTGCGAAAAAGGCAAGCCGAGCGCCCACGCGACTAAACGTTATCAAGAGATTCTGGAAAACATAGGATGATAAGGATTATGGAAAAGAAAAACAGCTACAGGGTGTAGGTAATAACATTGGAGGTCAACCGATGAAAAAAACAGATAAACTTGCAATCCGCAACTCAACCGCTGAATTTTTAACCTTCGCTTATCAAACAGGCGGCGATGGCGTTGAAGTGCGTGTGCAGGACGGCACAGTTTGGCTTTCGCAGAAGTTGATTGCCGAATTGTTTGAAACAACCACCGAAAATATCATTATGCACATTAAAAACATCATAAACGAGGCTGAAATTGATGAAAATTCAACTACTAAGGATTTCTTAGTAGTTCAAACCGAAGGCAACAGGACGGTAAATAGAAGCGTTAAGCATTTTAACCTTGATATGATAATTGCTGTTGGTTATCGTGTTAATTCTGCAAGAGCAACCGAATTTCGCCGTTGGGCAACGTCTGTTTTGCGTGATTTTGCACTGCGTGGGTACTTGATAGATAAAAAGCGTATGGAAAACGGAATGTTTTTAGATGATGATTATTTTGAGCGTTTGCTTGAAGAAATCCGTGAAATACGCCTTTCTGAACGTCGTTTTTATCAGAAAATAACGGATATTTACTCAACCGCGATAGACTATGATAAAAACGCTGAAACAACAAAAGCGTTTTTTGCAAAAGTACAAAATAAAATGCACTTTGCCGTTCACGGACAGACTGCCGCCGAGCTTATCTACAACCGAGCGGACAGAGAAAAAGAACATATGGGACTGGCTTCTTGGGGCAATAGTCCGCACGGCAAGATTATAAAAAAAGATGTAACGATTGCCAAAAACTACCTAACTGAAACCGAGTTAGAGGATATTGGGAGAATCGTCAATGCCTATCTTGATTTGGCAGAAGGCAGGGCAAAAAGGCATATGCCTATGACGATGGAAGATTGGTCTAAACGGCTTGATATTTTCCTAACGGCAGATGACAGGGCAATTCTAACTGATGCAGGCTCGATTTCTGCGAAAATCGCCAAAGACTACGCCGAAAGTGAGTTTGAAAAATATAGGGTTATACAGGATAGGCTATTCGAGAGCGATTTTGACGAGTTTTTGAGGCTGCAAGAGAACAATGAATAAAACCTTTTGGAAAGGATGAAACCTTTGAAAAAGCAATACATTTTCGCGGCTGTATCAATAAGAAAAATTAAGCATACAAAAACTGCTTGCTCTTGCGGGACGGAATCTGCTGGTTCGTGTTCGGCGAGGAGGAATGAATAATGAGTGATCTACTTGCAAACCTCGACAAGCTCCATACGACAGATTTAGGAGCGGCGCGGATAAGACGCAACCTGAACCTGCAAGCCGATGACGTTGTCCTCTGGTGCAGGGAAGCCGTCCGACTGCACGATGTAATCTTCGGCATTGGAAAGAATTGGTATGTCTATCGTGGCGATATCGTCATAACTATAAACGCGAAGTCCTACACGATTATCACGGCTCATCCAATAAACGCCAAGGTGCGGGTTATGCGCCCGTCCGACTATGTATGTCTCCACGAGTTCCTGTATCAGGCGATTTTTGTGCCTATCGGAGCAGAGCCGCCGCCGAGGAGCGTCACGGGCGACCCACAGATATTTATCTACATCAAGGACTTTGGAGCTCAAACGGGCGACTTAGGCGTGGTCGCGGAGGAGAACGAGAGCGGACAGATTGTCGGTGCGGCGTGGACGCGCATCATATCGGCGTATGGTCACGTTGACGATGAGACGCCCGAGCTTGCCATTTCGCTATTGCCAGCGTTCAGAGGGTGCGGTATTGGTACAAAGCTGATGAAAAAACTGTTTGATGTCTTGCGCGACAACGGATATTCGCGTACTTCGCTTTCCGTGCAAAAGGACAATCCGGCGGTCAGATTCTACGAGCGGCTGGGCTATCAGATAACCGAGGAAAAACTTGACCGCGTTGGGAACGAGGACTTCATTATGATTAAGGAATTGAATGTGACGGTATGACTGACGCGCGAACAAAAAGAACGCGTTTCAAAGCGTCCTCAGTGTTTATTATTTATCCGATGTATTCAGCTCATCGAAAATAACGCTGACAATTTTTGCAACTTCCGCTCGGGTAATATTATTTTGCGGCTTAAATTCATATCTCTGCTGCCCGTCGCTGTCGCCTGTATAATCGCCGTCTTTTAAATATCCGCTCATAATGCCGTTAGAACGCCTTGCCAAGTTAAACACGCCGTAATATGCCCAATCCGACACCTGGCTGTGGTCGACAAACGCCATTACCAGCCCGCCGTTTGCCGCATAAGGATAGCTATATTTTTTATATTGCAAGAATCTGTCAATAATTGTCGCGGCTTCCTCGCGAGTGATTTCGTTGTTCGGTCTAAACAATTTGCCGCCGTCTTCATCTTCATAGCCATTAACTATGCCCATATCAGCCAAATAATTTACAGGTAATGCCCAAAACGGCGCGTCCCCACGCGGATACCCTCCAACGAAGGCGTCATCAAACATCGTTTTGTATTCATAATCCGCGGCAGGCTCGTCGCATAGCCTAAAAAGTATCGTCGCGAATTCACCGCGGGTTATGGTATTTTCGGGCTGGAATGAATTGTCGGGATACCCGCTGATAATGCTTTCCTGCTGCATTTTTGAGATATGCTCCTTTGCCCAATGATTATCTATGTCGCTAAATTCCGCCCAAATTTCGGCGGATGCAATGCCGACGACGCAAGCGAATGCTAATAAAATAGACAGTAATTTTTTCATACATATACCTCCCATGTTTTTTACCAACTGTATTTTGCCTATCCACATGTTTATTATACTAAATTGCAACCACGCTGTCAACTATATTTTCGCGATTTTCAGATTTTTCGACATTTAGCGAAAAAAGACTTGACAAAAACGGAAAAATCCTTTATAATAGTGTCATGGTGGCTGGTATAAATTGGTTGTAGTGCGCCTATTTATAACAACACAAAAATACCCACTCTAAAGACGGAGTGTAGAAAAAGGGGAATTTCTATGAAAGCGATGGAAGAGCTAACGGGAAAAGAAAGGCTGGTAGGTCTTTTAAGCGGCGTCACAGAAGAACATTATGACGAGGCATTCAAATCAATGACAAAGCAAGAACAAGCTGTTTATGGTTTAATTGACCAAAGCTTAAGTGGTGGAACCGGCAAAGAGCCGAAACCGTGGCAAGTTGCAAAAGAACTTGGGATGGACATTCTGGTTGTTTTTAAAGCAAGAAAATCGGCTTATGTTAAAATGGCAACATATCCTTTATCTGATGAACATGAAAAAGCGCTTGCTGCCGGGGAAGAACATCTTGATGAAATATGGGATACTGTATTAACTGAAAGAGAAAGAGATGTGTTGCGTCTTCGTTTTGGACTCGGGGACGGCAAAATGAGAACCCTTGAAGATGTTGGTGACAAGTGTCAGATTAGTCGTGAGCGCGTTCGCCAAATTGAAGCGAAAGCGATTAGGAAGCTTCGTCGTCAGCGCACTATCGAAGCTTTGAAAAGATTAGAAAGCAGCCCACTTGCGGAATCTATTGACAGCCCCGCGGCAGTCCCGGCGCAATCTAAAATGGATGAGGCTATCAAGTCGGCAAGCGCGTCTGCGATTACCGCCCCCAAAATCGATATCACCCCGGGTTCGTAAACCAACATGAAAAACATACATAAAGTGTGCGCGGAAGCGTTAGCCGTTTTGGAAACATTGCCAAGGGGATACATTGAGCGTATCCCCGACGATGTTCTTTCTAGCATAAAAACGAAAGCTACCCGGCAAGCCCCTATTATTGACACGTCAAAACCTATTGACCGACAGGGGCTGGAAAAGGGGACGATAGCTTTGATTTTTGCGTTAAAAAGAGATTATTGGTGTAGCAGCGAGGAAGAAAAGCAAGAGTTGATAAAATTATCCCTTAAAACGGAAACAAAAGAAAAAGAGCTGGTCGCCGGTTTGCCGACTATGTCGATATTAAAATATTTAAAAGAAAACTAGAGTTGCAATTGCAAAATGAGATAGAAAGAGAAAAGTTGTTTTCCTTGTTAAATTTTATCCACACCCGTACAAATTTGTGCCTTGACAAAACTGTCCGGAAGGTATATAATTTGCTTACGAGGTGAATTTTTAATGAGACGGCGTTTAGCGCAAATTATCGTTATACTTTTTGTAATATCCGTTTCGCCGCGCGCGTGGGCGAGCTTGAATCCAATGTATACAAGCGTAAAATCCTCGCACCTTTCCGGCGGACTAATACATAAGGAGTACAATTTTCTCACCAACGACGGCTGGGTGCGCGCCAACGTCATTGAGGCGGACATGACTAATTCCAACCTTGCCCTGCGTCCTCTGTGGAGCGACAACGGGGTCGGGACTTTGGTGACCACGAAGACGCTCGTGTCGCAAAACAACGCGCTGGCAGGCATAAATGGCGACTTTTTTGCGTGGGCGAGCGACGTCGGCGCGGGGAAGGGGTCGCCCATCGGCACGGTGGTCCGCGACGGCGAGCTGAAAAGCTCCGATGACGGAATCGGGCTTGCGGAATTTTATCAATATGCCGACGGCATTCTCGGCGCGGGATATTTTAAATCCAAAATATCCGTGAAGCACACGGAAAGCGGAACCGTTGAAGAAATCGGCGGCGTCAACAAATACAGTGATTTAACCTCACCTTTTGTGTACACTCCCGCGTGGGGCGCGGAGGTAAAAAGCGTTTATACCGGCATGTGCAAGGTGGTTGTGGATGACGGCGTTGTCGTGGAGGTCACGGGCGCGGTCGGTTCGCTCGCCATCCCGCAAAACGGCTTTATTTTGGTGCTTTTGCCGGACCGCTTCCCCTTTGTGAACCTTATAAACGTGGGCGACCATCTGGAGCTTGTGTCCGAGCTTTTGCCCGACCTTTCCATGCTGGAGTCGGCAATCGGCGGCGGCACTTTTCTGCTGTATGGCGGCGAATATATGCCTATTGCGCACGGTCCGAGCGGACGGCATCCGCGCACGGGAATCGGCATGGATAGCACTCGTACGCGGCTGTACCTCGTCACTGTGGACGGGCGGCAAAACCATTCCTTAGGCGTAACGCTGCCTGATTTTGCGGAAATAATGTCGCGAATCGGCGCTGACACGGCGATAAATTTCGACGGCGGCGGCTCTACTTCCATGGCGGCGCGCACGCTGGACGGCTCATATTCTCTGATGAATATTCCGTCCGAAAATCGTGCGGTTGCGAATATAGCCGCGGTTGTGTCGAAGGGGAAAACAGGCTATTTAACCGACCTTTTGCTTATTCCGGACCGCGATAAAATCTATCTCGGCGAAACCGTGAATCTGGAAGTCTACGGGCTGGATTCATACGGAAATACGACTGCTATTGATAAAAATAAGCTGAAAATTTCGGGGCTTACCCCCGCGGCGGTTGGCGAGCAGGAGATTAAGGTCGTATACGAGAATATAACGGCAACCGCTAAAATATTGGTCTTTGAGCCCAATTGGGGCGATGACCCCCAGAATGTGCCCGCGCCCGCGAGTGATGCCGCGTTCTCTTTTAATATCTTCGGCGAGCTTCCCGCAGCGTCCACCATGGCTGACAAATTGCTGAAAAACAAGCTGATTTCCGCGCTCAACACCGGCAGCTACAACATTGCCGCGAGCAAGGCGGTGCCAAACGGAGTCGCGAATGTGAAGATGGTGGCGTCGTACAATTACATGCAGGTTGAGGGCGACAACGCTTTTATCGCGCTCGACAACTCAAAAGGCGGCTTGCGCGCCGTCAATCCCGCGCAATGGAGCTGGTTTACACAAATGAGTTCTGTCGTGCAGCAAAAAAACGTATTTATTATATTGGGTAAAGATTTAGCAAGCGGCGGATTCACGGACTCCCGCGAGCTGGAGGCTTTTTACGACATAATTACGCAAAATTTGGTTGCGCGCGGGAAAAATGTGTACGTGTTCACAAGCGCGTCCGCAAGCAACCTCACGCGCCGCGAAGGCGTCCGCTATATAACCGCGGCAAGCGCCCCCGTCGGCTCCGATAAATATACGGTAATGTCCGCCGCTGGAGCGCTAAAATACGTACAGGTGACGGTCCGTCAAAACGGCGACGTGACATGGGAACAAAAAGGCGTCCTTTGATAGAATAAAACCTATGAAATAATGAAAGGAGCAAGCTATGTGCCCATATTTAGGCGATAATTACTGCGACATATCCGCGCGCCGATTGCATCCCGGCAAAATAAGCGGCTGCTGCGAAACGGACAGCTATACGCAGTGTTCTTCGTATACCTCGGACGGCGATAACGAAAATGAATATGATGATAATAATGATGATTAGGAGATGAAATTTTGACTGAATTTCTTAGCGAAACGATGGGGCAATTATTGGAACGCGTTGCAGGCGAGCGTCCCAACCAACAAGCGGTAAAATACATAGAAATGGAGTACAACAAAACCTACGCGGAGTTCAACCGCGAGTGCGACGAGGTGGCGAAAGGCTTCCTCGCCATGGGCATAAAAAAGGGCGACCACGTTGCAATTTGGGCGACAAATTACCCTCAATGGCTCGTTACGATGTTTGCAAGTGCGAAAATCGGCGCAATTATGGTAACCGTCAACACCAACTACAAAATCCACGAGCTGGAGTTTCTTATGAAGCAGTCCGACTCGAAGGCGCTGATAGTGTGCGACGGGCTGAAAGATGTCGATTGTGAGCAAATTATGTACGAGCTCTGCCCCGAATTAAAAAAATGCGAGCCCGGGAAGCTTAAATCCGCGCGATTGCCCCATTTAGAAATTCTTATCACTTTGGATAATAAATATGAAGGAATGTTCCACTGGAGCGAGCTTAAAACGCATGGCGAGAAGATTGACGACAAGCAGCTGGACGCCGCGAAATCCGCGTGTTCACCGCATGAGGTTATTAATATGCAGTACACGTCCGGCACGTCGGGCTTCCCGAAGGGCGTCATGCTCACCCACTACAACATCATCAACAACGGGCTGCAAATCGGCAACGGCATGAAGCTCACTCACGCGGACCGCTTGTGCATCCCGGTGCCTTTTTTCCATTGCTTTGGGATGGTGCTTGCCATAATGGCGTGCGTGACCCACGGCTCGACCATGGTTCCGCTGCTTTTCTACACGCCTATGAAGACGATGCACACCGTAGCCTACGAGCGATGCACCGCCGTACACGGTGTGCCGACAATGTTCATCGGTATGCTGGAACATCGCGATTTCGCCAAATATGACCTGTCCTCATTGCGCACGGGAATCATGGCGGGCTCGCCGTGCCCCGTGGAGACGATGAAGCAGGTCGTGGACAAGATGAACATGCACGATATCGTGATTGTCTATGGGCAAACTGAAGCGTCGCCCGGCTGCACGATGACGACCACCGACGACAGCCTTGCCCATCGCGTTGAAACGGTGGGGCGCGCCTTCGACCAAGTTGAGACTAAAATAGTAGACCCCGAAACGGGCGAAACTCTGCCGCCCAATGTCCCCGGCGAGTTTTGTGCGCGCGGCTACAACATCATGAAAGGCTACTATAACATGCCCGAAAAAACCGCCGAGGTGATTGACGAGGACGGCTGGCTGCACACCGGCGACGTCGCAATCGCGGACGAGCACGGATACTATCGAATCACGGGGCGGATTAAGGACATGATTATCCGCGGCGGCGAAAACATTTACCCCAAGGAAATCGAGGATTTTGTGTACACGCACCCCAAGGTGAGCGACGTGCAGGTGGTGGGAATCCCAAGCGAGCTGTACGGCGAAGAGGCGATGGCGTTCGTGATTCTTAAAACAAATGAGCGTGCCACGGAATCCGAAATTAAAAAATACGTCGCCGACAACATGAGCCGCCACAAGGTTCCGAGTTATGTACATTTTATAGACGAATTTCCCATGACTGCAAGCGGGAAAATTCAAAAATTTAAGCTGCGTGATATGGCATGTGAGCGGTTGGGGCTGTCTACGGCTTAACGACGTTCGTATCGCCCACAATTTTCAAGCGTTTGTTCGTCGCGCCCGTCACACGGACTATTTTGTCCGTCTTGTTCGTAATCGTAAGCGTGACGGGTTTAAGCAGCGCCACATCGGTCAGCGCGCAATCGTCAGCCACGTTTATGATGATGTCACGCCCCTTATGAGCGGTTAATTCAGCCTCGCCCGTGGGCGGATACAGCTCGTTGCCCAGCGTAAATGAATAATGATATCGGTCATTCACCTGCGTTAAATTAAGCGTCACATTATAATATTCGCCGCCCAAGGTGGAATTGTACCGCCTGTGCTGCTGAAAAATCACGGGAGCTTTACTCTCGTCTTTGGAGTTTATGTTCAGCGTAAAATTTTTATAGTACGAAGTCGGGCTTGCCGCGTCAAAAATCTTCTGGTTAAATTCGATGTCTGTCAGGCTGGTCTGCGCCTGAAAAACGTCCGTCTTGCCCTTTTGAGTGGGCGAAAACCATTCGTACGCAACCTCATTAATAACTGCCCGCTCATCCTCCGCGCCAACCGCCCCGTACGCGTCAAACCTCAAAACGCACGCAACATCCTGCCCCGTCCCCTTCTGCAAATCTATCCCCGCAACCTTATACGTCCGCGGCGTGTTTTCCAGCTCGAGAATAAACGCCTTAATTTTCTCATATGTACTCGCAAAACCAACCTCCATGCTCTCCTTGACTAACCGCGTTTCACCATCCCCCTCCGCGGCGTCCGGCAGTTCCTCACGCCCCAAAAAATTCACCGTTAAATTAACTTTGCTAAAATCCGATATCGCGTACCGCGCACGGTATATGTCCTGCAAAATCCGCTCCTGCATGAGGTTTGCCGGCAACGCGTTCTCGACGTCGCCGATTTTATAATTGATTAATTTCAGCTGTTGCTCAAGCTGCTGATGGTTGCTCTCCAAATTCACCAATTCGGCGTATTCCGCCTTGTTTGCCGCCGTTTTACGCTCCAGCCCATGCAGATGTATACCAAAAACAACTCCCGCGTATACAAGCGCGCACACAACCAGCGCGGAAACCATTGTAAATCTCTGCAATTTCGTTGTTTTTAGCATATCTACCTCTCCTCCGCGGAACTATCGCCCAACGCCTTCCCGACTATTGTAACCTTCATTTTGCCGCTTTCATAGCTGATTTCCATGCGCGCATCGCCTATAAGCCCGCCCCGCTTCAAGACGCTCAGCACATCCCCCGCCAGCATCTCATTTGCCACAAATCCGCTTATAGTCACAGTTCCGTCCTCGTCCAGCTTCATGCCGCTCCCCGCAAAATCAATCGGCAGGGCAGCCTCCACCCGCTCCATGTACGTCACAGTGTCAAACGCGTTTTCTTCCAGCTTTTCAAGCCTTTCCGTGCGTCTCGTCAGATAGCCGTCCTTAATTTGCGTTTCCGAATTTATATCGCGGACGGCCGCCAAACGTTCAATTCCATGCTCAGCGACGCTGTTTTGGTAAATCAAAACCACATAGCTTACCCCCTGAATCAGCAAGCTCACCAAGCACACAAATATCACCGCCATGGCAATAATCTTCGCATAGTGCTTTTTCATGCGCTCTTTCAGCGAAGACAGCTGCTCCTCCGGGATTAAATTTATATCTTTCTTAAAAAAAATCATATCATCACCTCAAATGGTTTTCAAAGCGCCGAGGCAGCTTGTAAAATACATGCCAATTTCATTGTTTGTGTCCTTGCCGCGCCCCATCGACCCCACCCGCGTACGCTTGCTTATGGGAATATTATATATTTTCACCATGAACTCGTCCAAATTTTTCACCATCGCGCCGCCGCCCGAAAGCGTAATCCTCTCCAGCGGATTATCCGCGTTGCGCTCGACGTAAAAATCAAAAAACTCGCTTATTTCGCCCGCCAGCCGACTAAGCACCGCCTTCACCGCATGGCTCACATCCACGCACTGCCCCGCAAATCCCACCTCGTCGCAAGGCATGATTCCGTACTTTTTCTTCATGTCCTCCGCCTGCTCAACCGAACACTTCAGCCGGTCCGCAATCGCGAGCGTCATCGCCTCGCCGCCATATGGAAAAGCCCTGTAATATTGGAACTTTCCGTTGGAGGCAATCGCAACCGAGGTCGCCTTGTGCCCTATATCCACAACCGCCATCGACCGCCCCGCGCGCCCCGCCCCCTCCGAGAGAACCTGCTTAACAAGCGCGTTTCCCGAGAAATCAATGGAGCGGCAGCTAAGCCCGCACTCGCGAAGAAACTCCGAATAGCTTCTAATAATATCGTTCGGAACCGCCACCGTCATCACAAATATGCCCTTCACGCTCTTTTCGGCGTTTTTCACAGCCTCGCCAATCACCTTGTAATCTATGGTGTAATCGTCGGATTCAATCGCAAACTCCCGCTCCGCCGCGTCTCGCACCAGCCCTCCAATTGTGCGGCTCGCGGAACGCGTCACGTTGGGCAGAAACATGCGCCGTGCCAGAACCTTATCGGAGGCGGCAATCATCACTATTTCGGCGGAATAATCCCGCATCTCGCGCACAGGCTCCTCCAAAGCCGCTGCAAGCTCCTTAGGCTGCGTAATCAACCCGTTCGGCGCCATGCCGTCGGGCGTGTGTATCAAGCTTACGCCGTCACAAATCGCGCCGCGAATCAGCCTTCTCCCGCGCGCCATCTTGATGTTGCAGCTTCCAACGTCAATTGCCCCTAACTTTTGAAACATCCCACCACGCACCTCCGCCCTGCTGCCATTAATTTTTTAATTGCTTATATTTTATCAAATTTTAAAATTTTGTGGGGATTTTAACACAAACGTAATATAATCTTAATATTTCTGTAACATTTCTCACGGCGATTTTGTCTTGTAACAATTCATGTTGAGAACTCAAAAGCATAATTTTTGAAAATTTAAAACCCTAAAAAGACGGGAAAAATCATTCATTTAGGACCATATGGAATTAAAAGGAAATATTACAGAAATATTACAATTATATTACATTTGTGTTACATTTTCAAAAAAGTATTGCATTTTTTTTAACAGTGTGATAGCATGTCAGACAGAAAAGTCCTTACGCACGGACAAGAGCCAACCGTAGGGCAGAAAGGAAGTGTCGTGATATGTTTTTAAGGAGTAAAAAGATTTTAGCAGCGATGGTGATGATGGCAGTAATGCTAGAAAACCCCCTATTTATGCCGATTTTCGGGGGGGGGGGGTAACTCGCCCCTAGAAAATTTCTCGCAATTTTCGCCCCAAATAGTGCAAGCGGCGAACGATGTTGTAACAATAAACGTCGGCACAGTAAATGCAAGCGGCACAGGGTATACATACAACCTTACACCTGGAGCAATCGCTCTAACCGGCGGTTATGACTATATTATCACCGGCTCCACGACAACTGCTTTTATTGTAGCCATCAATGTTACGGTAAATGTAACGCTTGATAATTTAACAATCGACGTTAGCGCAATAGACCAAAGCGCGTTTGTTTTACTTTCGGGTTCAAAGGTAAACTTAACCCTAATTGGCGCAAATACGCTTGCAAGCGGATACGATCAGCCGGGATTGTTTGTTGTTGATGGCACAACGCTGACCATCAACGGCACGGGAAGACTTGACGCAGTTGGCGGTGATTATGCGGCAGGAATTGGTACCTACACGGGGGACGATTCCGGACCAATCACGATAAACGGCGGAACAATAACGGCAACAGGTGGTATGCAAGCCGCGGGAATTGGCGGCGGTAGCATGGGTACGAACGGACCAATCACGATAAACGGCGGCGTGGTAGAAGCGGTCTCCCTTTACTACGGAGCAGGAATCGGTAGTGGTCACAGTGCAGATGGCTCTGCTGGCGCAATCACGATAAACGGCGGCAAGATACTCGCAGGCAGTTGCGAAGAAGGCGCCGGTATAGGCAGTGGCTATGGCAGTAGCGGTATCAGCACGGTGACAATCAACGGCGGCACGGTAGAAGCAATCAGCGAAGGATCTTATGGTGCGGCAATCGGTGGGACAATCGACTTTGCCGCCACTGGCACGTTGATAATCAACGGCGGAAGCGTCTATATGAACAACTTCCTCGGACCTCAGCCGAAGAATAGCAATGCGGATATCGTATACCTCAACACAATAACTTTAGGCAGTCCCGGTATTGCGAATCAAAGGATTAGTGAAGGGACGTGGGGTTATTGGGATTATGATGGTGTCTACTTCAGGATTGACGAAGGTATTTATCCCCCTTA
>JAISFC010000038.1 GCA_031263785.1 Clostridiales bacterium
TTCAGCGTATACTCGCCGTCTTGCAGAAATTTCAGCGTATCGCCCTCCCACGTAACATACTCCGCATCAGTCGAGTTCGTCCCCTCCACATTAACCGCCCTCACATATGTTCCCGCCAACGTCGCTACTCCTGTGTTGGTGGTTGTGGTTGTATAAGTAACTGTGTATGTGTTCGTTGCCGCCACGAGTGAGACGTTAGGCGTGCCGTTTGGTAGCCAAAAATACAACTTGCCGTCTCTGTCCGTCGCAACATCGTGGATTCCGTATTTATTTGCATATGATGAAGGATTGGGATTCGGGTCGTCTACAAAGGTTATGCTACCTCCCGAAGTCCCGCTACTAATTCCTAAAAACTCATTCCCGCTGCTGACCGTGTATGTGGTAAGGTACAAATTCGTGCCACCGCTGTTTTTGGGGACCATACCTAACGGACTCATCTTAATGCTCCCGCCATCAAATATTGGTCCCACGGTTGTTGGATAGCTGTACCCGCCACCAATACCCGACGTACCGCCCGTGCCGCCCGTCGCCGTTACCATGCCGCCCTTGATGATTATCGTACCTAATACATTTTGAGTACCTCCGGCGCCGATTCCCGGACCGTTGGCAACAGATGCCGCGTTTACCGTCCCGCCGGTTATAGTCAGTGTTCCCGCCTGTCCGCCGGCATAGCTCACAGATAGTCCGCCGCCACCGCCGATTCCCGCAGCTTGATTCACTGCGTTTGCCGTCACCGTACCGCCGTTAATGGTTATTATACCGCCGTTTCCTCCCGCACCCGAAGCTCCGCCACCGCCACCGCCGCCGATGCCCGCGCCGTTCTCCGTGCTTTTCGCTGTTATTATCCCATTGTTTATAATTATCACATCGTTAGCTCCGCCAACCCTATTGCCACTGCTGCCGTATCCACCACCGCCGCCGATGCCCGCGCCGCTGCCTGTGGCGGTTGCCGTCACCGTGCCGCCGTTTATCGTTATTGTTCCGCCGCTACCGCCGTTGTTGTTACTGCCGCTGTTGCCGCCGCCGATTCCCGCGCCGCTGGTGGTGCCGTTTGCTATTACCGTGCCACCGTTAATGGTTACCGAGCCGGCAGTACCGGCAGCAGTGTTAGCACAGCCGATACCCGCCGCGTATGCTCCGCCGGTGGCTATTATCGTGCCGCCATCTATAGTGATTTTGCCGTAAGCGGCATTGCTTCCGCCAATTCCCGCGCCGTTTGATCCGCCCGTGGCTTCAAGAATGCCTTCCCCATCTATAGTCAGCTCCGCTCCAAGGACAACATTCAACCCGGCATAACCCGCCGATGAGCCGCCTTTCAAGACACTTCTCCCTATTAGATGCAAGTCCACTTTACCCAATATAATAAACGATGGAGTATTTGAAGATACATTGTCTATAATTAAGCTCTTCAAGGTTATATCCACCGTGACGTCCACCGGCACGTTAATCCGCTTGGTGCCCGTCGCGGAGCCCGTGAGGACATAGTCATAGCCGCCCATTAGGTTGATTACAGGGCTGGAATACGTATACCCTGTGCCCGACGCGGTTACAGCGCTTACGTCTATGACTACCGTTTCCGTAGCCTTCGCAATCGCGGGGCTACCTCCTATAGATTTAAACCCTCCCGCTGAAAACACTTGAAAAAGCATAACGACAATCATCGCCATGCTTAAAATTTTACGATTGAAAAAACTCGACAGGATTAACGCCCAAACAGGGTTTTTAGCGTTCTGTCCTCTCTCTCTCTCTAGAACAATCACGTTTTCCATGGTACGACGCCCTTTCTCTCAGAATTTTTTGTGGCACAATTAAATATTTTTCACAAATAGCAAATTGACTGTAAGCGCAAGCCGTTATTTTTACGTAAATCTCTTTAGCGACATTGATGTTTATGACCTACCTAATAGAAGTGTATCATACCGTAAAAAAAATTGCAACACTTTTTTTCACTTTTTTTTACTTTTTTTATAAAATTTACCAAAATTCCCATAAATATCACATTTTTCGCCTTAATTTTTTCTGTTTTTTTCAATATAATTTTTAACTCTTTACACAATCTTAACATAAAATGCCTTTATATCACTTGAAATTTGTCCTCAATCGTGGTAATATAAAATTAGGGGGTATGCGTCATGAAAAAGATAATTATACTTTCGGCGTTATCGGTTCTATTAGCGGGCTTCGTTATAATGCCCGCCGTTCGCGCGGTTCCATCATACGCGGATAAGGCGTCCGCGGAATTTGCAGACGTAGCGGCTGGCGACTGGTTTGCCGAACCCGTGGGGTACCTCGCAGAACATGGGATAGTACGGGGATATTTCGGGAATTTTTTGCCCGCGGATAACATTTCGCGCGCCGACTTTTTAGTGATGGCAATGCGCGCTCTGGATGTGGAAATTACAGCCGGAATCCCACGTTTTTCCGACGTGGGCAACGACGATTACTACGCAACCTACGTCGCGACCGCGCACATTCACGGCATAGTAAGCGGGAATGAAGACGGCACTTTTGCCCCAAACGCCCCTGTTTCGCGCCAAGATATGTATGTGATTTTGTATAATTTGCTGGATTTTAAGGATAAGCTACCGTCCGAGCAGCTTTCGACGGCGGATTTTCGCGAATTTGAGGACAGCGCGGACGTACAGAGCTACGCCGTAGAGGCGGTTGACGCGCTTGTTCGCGGCGATATTCTGCACGGCATGGACAATCGGCTGAATATGCGGGAGATGTCCACGCGCGCGCAGGCTGCGCAGCTGATTTTCAACACGCTTTAACTTGACAAAAGCGGGAAAATATGTTAAAATGGAATTATAAGATGAGGCAGTATAATGTAGATTTTTTACTTGACTTTTTAGCAAGGATGTGATAATATGAACACATTAGATGTAAGAATAGTTGGAGCCGACGCAAAGGAAGCAATAAGAGACCTTTTGGCGCGGTTTTCCTCTAAGAAAAAACTTGAAAGGAGTAAAGAAATGGACGATGTTATGGAAAGAGATGTTGCGCTGGATGACGATTATAAGCTGGATATTGCCAAGGATATTCTTCGTGAACGCGTAAATGCTTATGGTGTTGAGTGTTTCAGCTATGTTAGGAAATTGGGCAGACCGGGGGATAGAAGCCATCCGATACTGCAATTTTGGAAAAAAAACATTCATCCTATGGAAGATATGGCTTTTAACTGCAAAACAATTGAACAAGCGAATGAAATGAAGAAACAACTACTTGTATATGCAAAAAGAGCGCAGGATCTTTATGAAAAAGAATTACAAAAACGCGAGGAAGAAGCATTACAAAAACGCGGGAAGGAACAGACAAGATAAAATTTTCCGTGTTAATTTTCCCATAAAGGGAGAGTGAGAAATATGAACGAAGAATTCAATGATTATACAGATGAGTTTACTGCCGACAATGTTAAAACCGCAATTGAAAATAACTTTGAAACATTGATAGAGGATAAAATTCCTGCAAAACATCCTCGTATTGTTATTTTTATGGGAGGATTACCGGGTGCGGGAAAAACCAGCGCCATTAAAGATAAAGAAGGGGAATATAATAGTATTGTTGTGGTAGATGTTGATCGATATCGAAGATACCATCCAAAAGCAAACGAGATATTAGAAATCGGAAAAATGCCGGAGGTGAGAGCCGCAGATCGCGGTTATTTTGCAAACAAAACAAACAAATTTGCCCGCCGGGTGTCAAGAGGTTTGATAAAAAGACTTAGAGAAGCAGGGTATAATGTGATTATAGACGGAACTCTTCGCAACCCTCGATATGCTATTAGGATGGCGAGGATTTTTAAGAAAAAGGGGTATGCTTCCGCTAGTGTTGAAATTATCGGGACAGACAAACACACTGCTTTGCAAGGAACGAAAGTCAGATTTGCCGAGGACACCGAAGGCAGGGAAGCGGAAAAAGCAACAGGAAAGGAACTGACAATATTCCCTCGTGAAGTGGGCATTGGATTTTTAAATTCAGTAGTTAAAACCCTTCCGGAAAGCATTAGTGCGTTACATAAATCGGGTGAATTTGAGCGAATTAGGATTGTAGACAGGAAAAATGTGGTGCACTACGATTCCGCAAAAACACCTAATTTAGATCCCCGCGAGATTTTACAGAAACTCCTTGAAAGAAGGAAAAAATATGGTGTACTACGATTCCGCTGAAACACCTAATTTAGATCCATTCGAGCTTTTGCGGAGTCATATTGAAGAGAAGCGTTCTCCGACGATTGTTGGCAAGCCAAAAAGATAAAAATGCTTCAGATTAAGGGGTTTTATATGCGAGAAATGCTCGTTTTTTACGAATTAAGGGCGGGAATCCTCATAAAAGCTTTACTTTTAACATAAAATATGTAACAATATATGCATATAATATGGGTATACGATGTGCAATTAGCGCACGGTAAAGGGGTGTTGTGTATGGAGTACGATTTTCATACCGATATGGGTAAAATCACAAAATCACCTTATGAGGCGGCTTTGTGCTGGAAAGGCGACCCGCGCGACGGCGGCGTCCTGAAGTTAATGGGGAATAAATTTTCCGCGATTAAGCGTATAGCGCAAATGCTCGGCGCTAACGAGGATTTTTGCGAGGCACTGCTGAATACTCTCGATTTGGCGACACCGCCCTTAGGTGAATCGGGCGAAAAATTCCTGACTCAGGAGCTGGGGTTCACCCAGAGGCAAGTCGCGATTGCTATTGCTGAAGAAATAGGGCTTTCCGCCCCGATTGTTTCCGCGTTAAAAGATGACGCGCCCAAGACTGTGGAGGCTTCTATTGTCGATTTTGTCAACGAGACCTTCAGCGGAATGAAAAACTTTTCGCTGAATTTTTTGGATGCGATTGAACCCGACGCGCAAGAAAAAGGAAACGGAAAAAAAGCGCGCATACTCCCGCAATTAAGGACTGATTTGCAACAATTATCGTCCGAGAATAAAACCAAAAAATCCTCTTTGGACGAAAGTAAAATTTTCGATCTAATGAGGGAAAAATTAGCGAAAACCGGCGCAAAAGGCATGGACGCGGCATTGCAGTTCGTTCGTCTCACCGACTACGCGTTCGCCGCTGCGCTCCACACACCGCTCCGCTCACCGAATAAATCGCAAGACGATAATAAACTCATCGACGATTTCATTGAAAAAATGCGTTAAAAAAAGAAAACCGAAGCTTTTAGAGGTGCTGTTTCATCAAAATGAATCCGCCTCCACAACGGGATTTTAATTAAAACCTCGTTCGGGATAATTCGCCTAAAGTATAAAGCGACACAAAATAGTGTCGCCTTTTTATCGTAAATTTAATTCGCGAAGTCCAAATTTACGGCGCGATAATCGTGATAATGCGGTCGAAATCATGCCACTCCACCCTGCACCCCAACGTTTCCGCGATAATTCTCACGGGGACATAAACTATCTCGTCGAAAATAATCGCAGGGCTGTCCGTGTACACCTCGCGCCCGTCGACAATCAGAATATTACTGCCGGCTTGCAACTCGATGATATGCGCCGAATTGCGCAAACTCGCCGTCATTTCAGCTTCGTCCCACACCGCTTGCAGCCCCATCGCCTCCGCCAGCGCAACCATGGGCATTAACGTGCGGTCGTTGCGTATAATCGGCGACGAATTCGGAAGGGTCACATCGGGATAATCCAACGCAATCGTGAATTTCACGAACGGCAACGGCTCGCGCAGGCTAATTCCCGTCTTTTTTTTGCTAATCACCTTGCTTGCACCGTCGCCACCCTGCCGCGGCGCATCATAGGCATCACTTCCGCTTTCCACCTGCGAAAAATCAGCTACCCCTTCTTTATTCAGATATTTCTCCGCATATTTTTTCGCCAAAACAAAAGCGCACCCGAAAAACGCACCTGACATTATCGGTTTTAAAAAGGACTTCTTCATAGTTCTTCTCCCCCTAAAAACTAGTAGAACATTGCTTCGCACTTACTATATCATTCATTGTATCATAATTAGCAAGATTTGTCAACCCTGAATTTACGATATTAATAGGGGTTTTAAACGGCATTTTAATAAAACACAAGCCTATTTATTCAATACTTCCTCCAGCCTAATAATATCTTTTGGGTGCAATCTCCCCAATTTATGTATGATTCTAGATTTATCCAGTTCCAAGACTTTGCCTAATCTTATAAACGTCGGATATGTCAATCCGGCTTGCGCCCAATAATTTATCGAAAACTCGTCGCTTTTGCCTTTCCGTTGTTTCGTCGTATAAAATCCCAAAATGTAATATTTATTATCTTCAGCAATTACCACCGGTCTTCTCTTTTCTTCATCTTTTTCTTCAAACACAACTCCGGCTAAAACAATATCCCACTGGTTATATTCATCGGTCACGGCGTTTTTTCCTCCCAGAATGCATCTTCTTCCGCGTCATACCATTCAGACGGAAGTTTTTTAACGGACGGCGGGAGTTTACTTTTAAAATTAAGCTTTTTTATTTCATTTGCGAAATATTCTTTTATATCTTTTTGAGGGATAATATCGCCAAAACCCGTCTTGAAATTTTTAGCCCACGGCGTGTCCGCTTCATGCGTTTTATCCCGCAAAACCCATGTGTCATAAATTCCATAAGCGCGCTCAGTATCAATCAAAACGCCGTATTCCTCGCCGGTAAATATATTATAATCGTACTTGCCGTCTGCTTTTTCTATGGGGTTTTTCCCGCAAAATTTATATTTATCATATATTTCAGGGACGACCGGTCCATGCTGCCACGCCTCGATTGTTTCGCCAAAAAGAGGCTTGTCGAAACGAGCCAAGAATAACCCCTGCGCAAAATAGAGAAGTTTATTGAGTTTCATGTTTGTTATCCCGCTTTGTTCGTCTGTTTCTACATCGATAAAAAAATTAGCTATATCGTAAATATCAGCCATTCATGCCACCCCTTTTTCACATATTTGCTTATATTATTATAAGCTATTTTTAACGATGTGTCAAGTTTTTTATTAAAAAATCACAATAGAAAATATTTTTTCACATCGAGGTTATTCCGCGCCCGATTTCAGAGAAAATAGGCACGGCGGACCCGCTCCCCGTCTTGCCGTCCTCCGCCAGCACCACGCACACGTACATCGTGTTTTTATGGCGAAAAAAGCCGCCGAACCAGCCATGCGTCATAGTTGTCCCGTCGTCGCCCAGCCACCCCGTCTCCGCACTCGCCGTCTTGCCGCCCACATCAACCCCCTCAATCATCGCGTTTTTCCCCGTACCGCTCTGCACCGCCTCAAGCATCATGCTTTTAATCGTCTCCGCCGTCTTCGGCTTAATCGCCCGCACCTCCCCGCGCGGCTCGGAATAAGGCGTCTCCGTGACGCCGTCATCGCCAATTAACCCCGAAACCAGGCGCAACGGGACGCGTTTGCCGCCATTGACCACCGTCCCAATCATCGCCGCGATTTGCAGAGGCGTGGCTTGAAAATCGCCCTGTCCTATCGCAGTATTCGCTATTTCCGCCATGCTTTTGCTCCTGACCGAATTGCCCGCCGCCTCATCCATTTCCACGTCCAGGAGCCGCTCCCCGAACCCGAATTTACTCGCATAATTATACAGGTTTTTCCCTTTCCCGAACAGCTCCGTCCCAATCTCGAAAAACGGAATGTTGCAGGACAGCGAAAACGCCTCCGCAAGCGTCAGCTCGCCATGCCCCGCGCGATTGTTGCAGTGAAACACGTGTTCGCTTACCGACGTGAAACCCACGCAATTATAGCGGCTTTCCGGGGTTGCGACGCCCTCCTCGACCGCCGCGGATGTGGTCACGATTTTGAACAGCGACCCCACATCATATGCGGCAATTGCGCGGTTTACGAACTCCCCGCCACTGCTGCCCAACGACGCCGCGATATCCTCGGGCGAATAAACCGGAGTGCTGGACATCGCGAGAATATCCCCTGTTTCAGCGTCTATTACCACCGCCGCCCCGCCCGAATCCCCGCGGGCGCTAAGCGCGTCCTGCACAATTTCCTGAATGCGGTAGTCGAGCGTTAGATGCACTCCCTTGCGCGTGCTTGCGGACCGAAAAAGCGTTGCGGTAGGCGCGATGGGCGTCCCGTTTGCCGCCGTCTCGACCGCCAGCCCCGCCGTCAGCAAAAACGACAAATCGTCTATTTTAAGGTAATTATCAAAGATTTTTTGCAGCCCCATGCCCGTGCCGCCTCTTACATACCCAATCGTGTGCGGCGCGCGCTCGGCTGTTAGCGGGAAAAAATTGCGGTCGTAAATAATGCCGCGGGGAGCCGTAGACGCGGGAATCAGCGTTGTGCGCTGCTCCGTCGCCGCCGTAAAATACTCGCGGTGCATCACAATAGCTATAAACGTCGTTCTTATAAGCAAAAACGCGAGGAAACCGATAAAAAAATACCCGACCCATTTGATTCTCATAGCCGGATTATTGACAGAACGCCGCGTTTCTATTCCCGCGGACGGATTTTCATTGCCAAGTAGAGAAATGGAGTATCCAGCAGACTAAGCGCGATTTTGAGCGCATATGAGGTTAAAATGAGGTTGAGCGCCGCGCTGTGCGAAATAGCGCCGAAAAATGCCAGCAGAGTAAAGACCGCCGTGTCGACTAATTGCGCGGCAAGTGTTGCGACGTTATTGCGTAGCCATAGCAATTTCCCGCCTGTGGCGCGCCTTATCGCGGAAAATACAAAAATGTCAAAATTTTGCGACACCAAATAAGTGACGGTGCTCGCCATGACAATCCGCGGCGTGGTGAGGAATATCTGGCGAAGACTTTCATGCGCGGAATCTAAGGAATTCGGCTGGAACGCGACGGCGAATTGCGTGATAATTATCAACGCCGCGCTCGCGAAAAATCCAATCCAAACCGCCTCCTTCGCCGCTTGTTTGCCGTACTTTTCGGTGAGAATGTCCGTCGCCAAAAAAGTGGTGGAATACAGCACATTGCCCAGCGTGACGTTCATGCCGAATATATCCACCATTTTGATTACCTCGAGGTTACACAATATCCCGCTCACCGCCGTCCAGACGAAAATGCCCGTTTTGCCGAAGATTTTGTACGCGGCAAGCAGCATGGAAAAATATACGATTACCGTCGCAAAAAAGAGCGCCTCGTTCATGCAAATACCCCCAAATCTTTGTTATCCGTCAGCGTTATCACGCGCGGGTCGGCGTCCAGCAGCGGCAGTTGCGCGCGCGCGAACCACTCCACCAATTCCGCATCGCGCTTGAGCGGCGTCGAATTTTCAACGAAAATATTGACGTAAACCATGCGGAAATGCGCCAGCGCAATGGAAATATCGCTTATAAAATCCTCGCGCGTCTGCCCCCGCACACCAAAAAGAAGGCAGCACTCCTTAAAATATCTGGCAATTTCAGCAGGTTCCACCCCGAACCCCATGCCCTTTTTTAGATACGTTTCGCGGAAATCTTCATTAAACGTTTCAATCCCCACCCGCGGAATCAGCTCGACGCCCTCACCGAAAAAATGCCGCAATTCAGCGATTTTTTCGCGATATATGTAGTGGCTTTCAAAGTGCAGCCGACGAATCCCCTTGCTCCGCACCACATCCCTAATCAGCTCAATCGTGAGCGGCGGCAACTCAAAAAAGGAGCCGGAGTTTATCACCACAAGCCCGCCCCGTTCGCCCGTCACACGCGCTAAAACCCGCTCATTTACCTTATGCGCGGCGGATTCGCAGTCGGAATCCAAATGGTAATCGCAGAACGCACACGCGCCGTACGCACACCCCAACCCCTGCAAAAGCGCCATTTCCGCGTCCACCTTGCCGCAAAGCACACTGTATCTCTCACTCATACGTCAATTATATCACGCAAAATTGGAAAATCAAGAAAAATTTTTAATATCGCCCATTTTGGCTATCTTCCCTTTATTTGCCGCGTTCTTTTGTACTTAAATATGTCCGGCATCGGGTATTTTTCCAGCAGCTCCTCCTTGCTGATTCCATACCTGTCCTTAAACCTGTGATGCGGTAAAAAAGCCTTCTTTTCAATGTTTTCCATCTGCTTTTCCTTTAAGTAAACAATGCGCGCATACGCAATCGCGGGCGACAACATATAGTTTTGCGGCTGCACAATAAATGCCTCCGTCGGCAGCTCCGCATCCTGAAATATCCTCAAATGGCTCAAGGTTCTTTCGACGGAATAGCCCGTAAACGGCGGGAAAGCGATGAGCATTTTGCCGAAATCTTCCTTAGCAATCCCAAATTCTTTCTCCAGCCTTCTCTGTTTCGACATTATATTATCTTCGACGGAATATCCCACCATCGCCGGATAAGAAACAAGCATTTTGCCGAAAACTTCCTTGGTAATACCAAATTCTTTCTCCAGCCTTTGCTGCTTCGGCACTATATTGTCTTCGACGGAATGCCCCGCTATTTGAGGGCAAAAAGTGAATATTTTGGCAAAATCTTTCTTGGTAATCCCAAATTCCTTTTCCATCTTCTTCTGCTTCGATAGTATGTTGTTCTCAACCGAAAAACTTACCAAGCTCGGCAAAAAAGTGAGTATTTTCGCGAAGGTCCTCTTGCTAATCCCTAATTCCTCTTCCAGCTTTTTCTGCTTCACCATTATATTGTCCTCAATCGAATAGTTGATTAAATGCGGGAAAGTCGCCATCATTTTCCCAAAATCCTTTTTGGTAATCCCAAATTCCTTTTGCATCCTTGCCTGCTTTGACACTATTGTATCAATGGAATATCCCGTCAATGACGGGCAAGTCGCAATTATTTCCCCAAAAACTTTTTTCGTGATTCCAAATTCCTTCTCCATTCGCTTCTGCTTGGGCATTATATTATCTTCCATGGAGCAGCTGACCAGCGCCGGAAAAGACATTATCATTTTAGCGAAGCTTTCGTTGGTAATCCCGAATGCTTTTTCCAGCATTTTCTGCCTGGGTATCATGCTATCCTCCACGGAACGGCTTATAAACGCCGGGAAATCAATGAGCATTGTTCCGAATTTTTCCTTTGTAACTCCCCATTTTTCTTCCATTGCTTTCTGCTTCGCCATTATATTGTCTTCTAAGGAATAGCTCGCAATTCTGGGACAATCTCTCATTATTCTGGCAAAAAGCTTTTTAGTGATTCCAAATTCTTTCTCCAACCTTTTCTGCTTAGGGATTACATTATTTTCGATAGAACACCGTAGCAATCGAGGAAAATGTTCAACCATTTTCTCAAATTCAGATTCCGACATACCCAATTCCTGCATATAATAGTTTCGCTTGTTATCGTCCATATTTTCCACCCCTTTACCCAGCCCGATTACGCACAGGCTTAATCTACGCATTTTTATCATAACACGTGCGCTTCTGAAAGAAACACAGATTACCTCTATTATAGCGTATGCGGCGGACTTTGTCAACCATTACACATCCGGGGACACTTTTTAACGTTTTTTCTTGACCCTTCGCGAAATAAGTGATATAATACAGATATGATAAAGAAGGTGTTGATGTGTATGGATAATAAAATCATAGAAAAAGTCGAGCAATAACATAAAGGAGTAGCTTGCAATGGTAGAGAAAAATGATTGGCGCTTACAAAGTCAAGATAAATACTTAAAAGGCGCTGAACTGAAAAAGAAGGAATATAAGCCTGCAAGCGAAACATGGGACCATGACCATTGTGTGTTTTGCAACGAAAAATTCATGTTAAAAGATGGCTGTCTAAAACAAGGGTATTATTATCCTACGAACGAAATGTGGATTTGTGAAAATTGCTATGATGATTTCAAAGAAATGTTTGAATGGGAGCTTTAAAATGATTAAGTAATTGGATTGAACGCTTGAAATACAGCGTTCTTTTTGTGCTTTTCTTTTTGCAATTTGCCTAATTTTAATTCCCGCCGAATAACCCTTGACAGTTCCGACGAATAATGATATATTATTTAAGTATGGGTAAGAATTGGAGGGAACCATCGTGCTGTGGACCACAAGCTACATAATCTCGCAGGCGCTCACGATTTTCGCGTACGTCGTGCTGGGCATATCGTTTTTTCGGTGCAATAAACGGGAAATTCAAGTGCTGAACATCGTTTCGTGCATATTTTTCAGCGGCGGCTTCTTTTTGCTGCGGGCGTACTCCGGCGTCGCGATGCAGGTGATAATAACCCTTCATTTGCTCGTGTTTATCCTGCTTCGGCGCGAAAAAGAAAGCGTCTTCTCGGTCGCCCTCACGCTGGCTGCAATGACCGCGGTCGCGTTCTTCACGTACGAAACCCCGCTGTCCATGCTGTCGGTGGGCGGCTCCTTCGTTTACATGACAAGCCTGTGCCAGCAAAAATCGCTCAACTTCAAGCTTTTAAACACGGCGTCGTGCATTCTGTGGCTCGCCTACCAAATATATATATACTCAATATTCGGCATTATTCTGGAGGTTTTGCTGCTTGCGTCCACAATTGCGGGCGCCGCGCGCGAGGTTCGGCAGCGCGAAAAAATCCTCCCGCCCGAGCCCGAATAACGCCCCTCCGCCTGCAAACGGTCCGTCCCCACCGTCGGACTTTTTTTGTTGCCGCGCCATAATTTTGGGAATTTCGGGGAATAATTAGCACATGAGGTGGTACGCGTGTCTATTGTTTTCTTGAGAACTCTAATCCTATACGTGTTGGTAATTTGCGGTATGCGGCTGATGGGCAAACGCCAAATCGGCGAAATGCAGCCGTCGGAGCTGGTGGTCGCGATTATGATTTCGGACCTCGCAAGTATTCCCGTTCAGGCGACGGGCATCCCGATTTTGTCGGGCATTATCCCGATTTTAACGCTGGTCGTGGCGGAAATAATCGTGTCATACGCCGCCTTGCGTAGCCGCCGCGCACGGGGTGTCATTTCGGGCAGACCCAACGTGGTGATTGAGAATGGTCAGCTAAACTTCGAGGAAATGGAGAAAATCCGCATGAATGTGGACGACCTCATCGAAGAGCTCCGGCTGGCGAATTGCTCGAAAATCAAGGATGTGAAAATCGCCGTCGTCGAAACTAACGGAAAATTGAGCGTTGAGCAGAAATAGCGGCGACGCCCACGGCTCCACCTGAAAGGATAGATGTTTATGCGGTCATTTGTTATTGCGGTGTTTATTTTATCGGCTATTATAGGCGGTTTATGCGTGTGTTTCGCATACGTGTCGAGCGCGAGCAGCGCAAGCTCGGAGCTGATGCAGGCGGCGCAGCTGTCGCTGGAAAAAGAGGACTGGGAACAGGCGGAAGCGGAGTTTTTCGCCGCGAAAGCCGAATTCAGGCGTTATTTGCCCGTTCTAACGCTGCTCATCGACGAGCGGGAAATAGAATCGGTGGAAAGCCAAATCCTCGTAACCGAGCAATATATGCGGCAAAAAGAGATCGGACAGTCGCTCGCGGGCGTCGCGCAAACGGCGTTTTTATTGGGACAATTGCAGAATCGCGCGCAATTCAGCATCGCGAATATATTTTGATTCCGCTGTTTCCGACGCACAAAAAAGGACGGTGAATTTCACACCGCCCATTTTTTATGATTAATTTTAATTCCTAATTAGTAACCGCCAACGGAAGCGTTTGAAGTTTTTTCTGCCCAACGTATCGCAATACCGTGGTATAATCCGCGGCGTCGACACCCAAATATTCATTAATGTTGTAAATTGTCGTGACGCCCGCGATATCCGCGTTGCCGACTTGTCCTTTTATTGTGTTTAAATCCGCTGTTGTTAGGGCATCTTTTTCCGCTGTCGGCAAGTAGAATGCGCCGGCATACAGATACGCCGTGCCGCCGACGGTCAGCGGGATGGCTTCGTCGATTGCCCCTGTATTTACGCTTGTTCCGTCGAGATAAATGTCCGCCCAGAGATAGCTTTCTTCGCGGACCGTGCCCACAACACTTCCGCCGTTGTCGCCGAATCG
>JAISFC010000034.1 GCA_031263785.1 Clostridiales bacterium
GACGATTAGTGTGATTGTGGACAACGCGGAAAATCATAACGCAACGCTGACGGTAGACGGTCAAAATTCGCAGCTTATTGCGAACGACAGCAAAATAATCGTAAAAGTGTCGGAGCATAAAACTAAGCTTGTACGCACTCAAAATAACACGTTTTATGAAACTCTGAAAAGAAAAATGAAGATATAATTTAGGAGGACATTATGAAAAAGCGCATAATAATTGCGTTAAGCATAGTTTTTCTGGCGCTTGCGGTTTTTAGCATAATAAATTACGGTCCGTTTGCAACCTTGGATGAGCTGGAATTGTATAACAACGATGACTCAAAATACTTGCGCGCGGCGGAAACATTGATTAATACAGGCACTTTAACTTACAACAATCCCAGCGAGCCTACGGTGTTTATAATGCCGGGAATAATATTTTTATTGACGCCATTCGTAGCATTGTTCGGGCAAAACGGCGCTGTTTTGGCATTTAAAATTTTTCAAGCGCTTTTGCAGATGTTAAATTTATGGCTGGTATGGTTAATCGCAAAACGGTGCTTCGATAAAAAAATAGCGATATTAGCGGTTATAATAAGTATATTCTACATTGCCGATTTCTACGCGATGAACACGGTTCTCACGGAAGTTGTTTTTAAAACGCTTGTGATTTCTATGATATTTTTCACAATAAAAGCATTTGAAGCGCCCGGGATAAAATCATATATACCGGCGGGAATTTTTTGGGCGGTTGCCATCCTATTCCGTCCTACAATTTTGCTTTTCCCTATAGTAGTTTTGATAATATGGATTGTAAAGCGATATAGATTTACAGATATACTTAAATACTCATTTTTAGTATTATCAATAGCGGTGTTATTCTTATCGGGTTGGTGGATTAGAAACTATATACAATTTGACAAGTTCATTCCCCTTACACTTTCGACGGGAAATCCCATGTTGCAGGGAACATACATAGATTATCAAAAAGATGAGTCGGAAGAAATGATATTAGACTATACTCAAGTTCACTTACCGAACTTAGAGGGATTGCCATCTGAGATTGTTGATAATATAAGAGAAACCGAAATTGCAAAATATCGTTTAAAACAACTTTTCCCGCTAAAACCCGTGCAATTTATAAGTTGGTATACCATTGGGAAGACTGCTTATCAGTGGAGCATGCCGTTTGTTTGGCGTCCTATAATGAATGTACCGCTAACGCTAATTTACGCTCAACATTCAATTATTATCACTTTTTTCCTAATAGGGCTGATGCTCGCATTGTTCGATAAACAACGTAATTACAAATGGCTTTTTCTGTTTTTAACTATTCTGTATTTTAATTGCATACATCTTCCATTCTACGCATTTTCACGTTATATATTTCCTTGTATGCCTCTCGTGATAATTTTTGCCGCATACGGAATTTTTCGGGTTATACGCTTAGTAAGGAATGCCGCGGCAAGCAAAAAAATTTCACAGATTAAAAAAATTTAATTATCACCTCATAAAAAACGTAAAAATCCACAAAATACTACATAGGTGAGTTGTGATGCTTAGATTCGATTCTTACGTACTTTTAGACAGTGATTATGATAAGCCCCTCAAAAGTATTGGAGAGGGCGAAATCGTTATTACTTACGGGCTGAATTCAAAGTCTACGATTACTGTGTCGTCAATCACTGAAGATGAAATTACGCTATGTGTTCAGAGGGAATTTAAAAATATTAATGACAAGAAAGTAATTCCGCAGGAAATCCCTATGAGCATTAAAGAAAAGAATTCAAATATATCCGAAATACTTTGTGAAGCCGCTCTTTCTCTTATTTTAGAAAGGTTCTAACCGGGTTGTTCTCCGAATATCTTTTATTTGGAGAGGAGCAGTTTACATGGACGAGATAACTAATAATAAAGTAGAAATGATTGGTGAAATTATAAGCGATTTTAGATATAGTCATCATGTGTACGGTGAAGATTTTTACTCTTTTACATTGAAAGTGAACAGACTAAGCAGCAGCACAGACAATATAATTGTTACGCTTTCGAGCAGACTGCTTGCTAATAATTGTTTTAAGACGGGTGACGTTGTTAAAATAAGCGGTCAATTCAGGTCGTATAACAACTATGCGCCGACAGGGAATAGACTAATTTTGACCGTTTTTGCGCGTAAGGTTGAACGCCTTGACATGCAAGCTTGTAATACGACAAAAAATTCAGTTTTTTTAAATGCGTTCATATGCAAACAGCCCGTTTACAGAACAACGCCGTTCGGACGTGAAATTGCGGACACATTAGTCGCGGTAAATCGCACGTATAACAAATCGGACTACATACCGTGCATTGCTTGGGGGAGAAACGCGCGGTTTATTTCGGGGCTGGCAATAGGCACCAATATTTTCATTTGGGGACGGGCGCAAAGCCGCGAATATGAGAAAAAAATCGATGAAAATGAAACTGTTACGAAAACGGCTTATGAAGTTTCGATAAACAAGTTGGAAGTGAAGTGAATAAATTTTATCAAGCTGTAAATAATATTTTTGAAAGCTAAAACCTAATTTTCTATTATGTTGGAGGAAGAGTATGGACACTTTCGCTTTAATTCTAGGGATAATAGGTGCAATCAATTGGGGTATATATGGTATTTTCAAGGTTGATTTAATAGGCGCGATTTTTGGCGGCAACACAGAGGTTGCGGCGCGAATTGCATATGGTTTAATTGGTCTTGGCGGCGCATGGTGCATTAGTTTATTGTTCCGCGAAACCGAACATGCTCCTGTTAACGATAAGCACTAGTTTAAGGCGGGTAACACAACCCGCCTTTACATATACAAATTGAGTAATATATTTAATATCTTATGAGAATAGCTTTTCTTGAGTGTTTCGCCCTGCAATGCCGTCTACGCTTAGATAATTGTCGTTTTGGAACGCTTTTAATTTTGCCTCGGTTTGAGGTCCGAAAATCCCGTCGGGAGTGATATTATATCCTTTAGCCAGCAAGGCGGCTTGGATTAAATAAACAATATTGCCCCGCATTCCCTGACGGACGTTAATTGTAGCAGCTTTAGTGGCAGGACCCCAAATTCCGTCAACTGTGAGACCTGTGCCGTATTGTTTATTAAGCTCCGTTTGAAGCCCGCGAATTAACGCTCGTTTAGTGGCGGGACCATATATTCCGTCTACCGCTAAGCCCGCTCCGTAACGCGTATTTAAAGTTTGTTGAACTCCGCGTATAGCAGCGTTACTACCTGCGGGTGGTGTCGGAGGCGTCGGCACGGGAGGTGTCGGTGGAGTTGGCACTGGAGGCGCGGGAGGCGCTGTAGTTATGGGGAACGCTTCCATTATTCCGTTGGCAATCGCTTGCGCCGCCGTGTTTATATTCAACTTTGCAAGATCGCCCTGGTTACTAATAAACGCCGTTTCAACAAGTACGGCGGGAGCCTTTGTGAGGCGTATAATGCCCAAATAGTCTGTACCGTTAGCATTCACGCGGGTGTTTGCGCCGAGGTTGGTAAATCCAAGCGCAGCAAGATTATTTGTTATGTCGGTTGCCAATTCTTTTCCCTTGCCCTGGTCGAACACGCTGTAGTAGCTCTCAGTCCCGTTATAAGTAGGATTTGTGGAACTATTCATGTGTATTTCCACAACTGCGTCAACATTTTCAGCGTTCGCCAATTGCGCATCCTGTGTGATGCTACGATTTACGTCTGTGGTACGGTTATTAATAACCTCATATCCGCGCGCGCGTAAGATTCGGGTTACCTCGTTACTTAATGCAAGATTAAAGTTTTTTTCCTGAAGATTATTTTGGACAGCGCCGGGATCTGTTCCTCCGTGCCCTGCATAAACAGCTATTGTCGGCATTTACATCCGCTCCCTTCACGCTTTAATTATATGTTGAAGACGGGTGCGGTGTGAATGATTAAAATAAAAAAGTGGTGACGCATTTGGTAAACTTTATGGCTTAGGTCCAGCTGGATTTCCCTGCACAGTACTGCTTCATCGCCGAAACAGTCGTTTCCGATTAAACCGTGCCACGCTCTGTCACCATAAGCGTTTGCGTAGATTGCCACTTAGACCATACTACAATCCCAAATGCGCCCAAATATCTGACAGCCTAGAGGTTTTCCCATAGCAGTCTGTCTAACTCTTATCCTCTTTTGCAGGGGAAATTTCAGGCTTACGCCATCCGAATACACCCCACTCAAGGCAGGCTACTCTGCCCGCAGCGAGAGCCACTTGGCAGGTTTCATCCCATTTCGTACAAAGCGGACTCTGCACAAAGATAGGTCTCCACGGAAAAGGGGTCAACGCCCGCATGCCATTGCGGATCGCCCCCATTCCTTAACTCCCAGCATACACCCCGGGCTGGGCGCCCGAAGCGAACACAAGAAGCTTCATCGATATGCCCTTTGACGGATTTTTAGCCCCGTCTTCAGAAATTAGAAGTACCGACTAGGATACTGCACCACCTATTTAAGTATAACACTTGCTCCGAGAGATGTCAACTTTTTTTCTAAGTTTACGTACCCGCGCTGAATATGTTCGCAATCCAGAACTTCGGTTTGATTGTTGGCTGCCAGACCTGCGATGACCAACGATGCGCCTGCCCGCAAATCAGTTGCGCGGACTATGGCTCCGTTTAGCGATTTTATCCCCTCTATTATCGCGGTGCGTCCGTCTATTTTTATGCTGGCGCCCATTCTGCGCAGTTCGGGAATATGCATGAAGCGGTTCTCGAAAATTGTTTCAATAACTACGCTCGTGCCGTCGGATACAGCTAGCAGAGCGGTAAACGGGGCTTGCATGTCTGTGGGGAATCCGGGAAAAGGCAGGGTTTTGATGTCCGCGGCTTTAATTTTTTGCGTTGCGTCAACCTGAATAGTAGTCTTCCCCTCGACAATATCAATGCCGCTTTCCCGCATTTTTGCCGTCACGGGTTTGAGATGCTCCGGGATTATGTCGGTTAGCGTGACATTGCCGCGTGTTATGGCAGCCGCAATCATGAGCGTCCCGGCTTCGACCCGATCGGCAATAATCTTGTAATTAGCCCCGGAAAGCGACTTTTTGCCGACTATCTTAATAGTATCCGTCCCCGCGCCGTGTATGCTTGCGCCCAGCTTGTTCAAAAATGCCGCGAGGTCGATTATTTCAGGTTCCGTAGCCGCATTTTCCAACGTCGTGTTGCCTTCCGCTAATGTTGCCGCCATAATAAGATTCTCGGTTGCGCCAACGCTTGGGAAATCCAAATAAATCTGTGTGCCGATAAGCTTGCGCGCCCTTGCCTCAATATATCCGTTGCCCTGCGTGATTTTTGCCCCCAGAGCGGCGAACCCTTTAAGATGTAGATTGATGGGACGGGTACCTATTTGACATCCGCCCGGCATGGGAATTTTTATTTTGCCCGTCCGCGCCAAAAGGGGTCCGCACACTAAAATAGATGCCCGCAGTTTGTTGACGAGGTCGTAATTTGAAACATCATTTTTCGGATTTTTGCATACGATTTTTATGGAATTTTTTGATACAAAACTTTCTATTTCCGCGCCCAAAAATTCTAACAAAATACGCATATTTTGTGTATCCAAAAGCTGGGGAATATTTGAAATAGTGCAATTTTCTGAGGTTAGCAGCGTCGCTGCCATTATTGGAAGAGCTGAATTTTTTGCACCGCTTATTTTGACTTCACCATGCAATGGCGGAGAAGGTTCTATGACATATTTTTGCATGAATTTTTCACACTCCTGATGTTATTTTCTCCGGAGTAAAAATAGATAAACCATGTAAAAATTTCAATTTAATTCAACGATTGTCACGCCTGCCTCGCCTTCGCCGAATTTACCTAAACGAAAAGATTTAACTAAAGGGTTTTTCTTTAGCATTTTATGTAGACCGTTGCGCAAGGCTCCCGTGCCTTTTCCGTGGATTATTGTAAGTGAATTCAAGCCGCTCGTAATAGCTTGGTCGATAAAATTTTCACTTTCGATTATGGCATCATCAAGCCTGTAACCTCTGAGGTCAATTTCCGAAGAACCGCCTTTTTTGCTTATTTTAACACTGCTTGTGGCTTTTGCTTTACCGCCGTCGAAGGTTACTCGATTAGGTTTTAACGATTCTTTGGGAATTTCGATTAACGGTTGCGTATATTCGGAACTTTTATTAAGACGCGTCCGCGCTTCAATGATTTTCGCGTTTGCGTCTGATTGATGAGCGTTTTTCAACTGCTTGATAATCTCCTCCGCTTCCCGTCTGGTGTCGTCAATAATTTTTTTCGCTTTCAATTTTGCATTGGAAATTATTTTATTTTGTTCGTTCTTCTGTCGTTGCAGCTCACCTTCAAGCTCTGTTTTTAAGATTGCAGATTTATGGAAATCTTCACGCTGTGTGGAAGACATCTCTTCAAACGCTTCCGCTTTTTCATGAAGGTTGCGAATGGCATCTTCAAACTTTGAATTATGGGTTGTAAGAGAGGTTCTCGCTTGTTCAATTATGCGGGCGGATAATCCTAATCTTTCAGAAATGGCAAAAGCGTTACTCTTCCCCGGAATACCGACCAGCAATCGATAAGTTGGTTGAAGAGTGTTTATATCAAACTCACAGCCGGCATTTTGGACGCCATTTTCGGTGATGGCATAAAGCTTCAGTTGACTGTAATGTGTGGTTGCAATGGTTATTGCTCCTGCATTTTTCGTGTATTCCAGAATGGAAACTGCGAGCGCTGCGCCTTCGTCCGGGTCGGTACCCGCGCCCAGTTCGTCGAATAAAACGAGAGAATTAGGAGGTAAATCAGATAAAATACTCACTATATTCGTCATATGTGAAGAAAATGTGCTTAAATTTTGCTGTATACTCTGCTCATCTCCAATATCGGCGAAAACGCGCTCAAAAATAGGTATTTCACTGGACTGTTGAGCAGGAATCAGCAATCCGCTTGCCGCCATGACGCAAAAAAGCCCGACGGTTTTTAATGCGACGGTTTTGCCGCCGGTGTTGGGTCCCGTTACGACCAAAGTGCGTAAATCATCGCCCATTTCAAGGTCAATTGGGACAACATTTGTCGGATTAATTAATGGATGCCTGCCTTTATCAATTTTAATTTTCCCAAATAAATTAAGATGCGGTAAAGCCGCATTTATAGAGAGCGCAAACTGCGCTTTAGTGAATATAAAATCCAAGCGGGAAACAGCGTGAAAATCTGTCAAAAGCATGTCGCTGTTATCAGAAATTTCAGCAGATAATTTTCTTAAAATCCGTTCGATTTCGTCGCTTTCAGAGGATTGCAAATTTCTGATTTCGTTGTTTGCCTCGACGATAAAATCGGGTTCTATAAACACGGTTGAACGCGTACCCGACGAGCCTTGAAGTATGCCCTTTATAAAGGATTTAGATTCAGCCTTAACGGGCACAACGTAGCGTTCGTTGCGAATAGTAACTATATCGTCCTGCAAGTGTTTTTGTATAGACGAGCGTCTGAGGAATTCGTCCAAATCGCGTTTAATTTTCGCGTGAGCGTTGCGTATCGCGCGGCGTATGGAGTAAAGCGCAGGACTCGCGTTGTCAGAAAGTGAGTCGGGCGGTATAATGGCATCGTTAATAGCCTTTTCCAGTTCTTTATTTGCGGTGATTACATTGACAAATTCAAGTAAAGAACTTTCTTTTTCGTTGATATTAGCGAAAAAAGCTCGCATGCTCCTTGCTATGGAAAGCAAGGCACCGCACGCGAGAATTTCACCAACAGAAAGCATTCCGCCTTTTTTTGCACGACTTACGCAAGAAGTAATGTCTGATAAGTCGGTTGTAACCACGAATGAACGTTTAAGTAAGAAATCTACTGCCTCATTTGTCTGCTTGCACAGTTTACAAGCCTCGCTAAAATCCGATGAAGGTCGCAGATTTTTTGCGGCTGCACGAGTGACATAGTTGGGTGCGCAGTTTTCGAGCATAGTAAGAATTTCGTGATACTCCAACGCGGCAAGCGTTTTTTCGTCAGTCATTAAAATTCACATCCTAACTTGCCGCGCCTACTTGTCAAACTACGGCAAGACTGTTTAAAAATGATTGTTCTTGTGGAGAGCTTATCTTTTTGTCTTCGATTAAGTCGTCGATGATGTCCTTCAAGGTGACCGGCGTTACCAAATTTTCCGAAAGCAATTCAACCAGCTTGCGAATTTGCTGTTCAGATGTGCAGACATTTCTTGCGGTTTTTACTTCAGTGGTAACGACATCTTTTTTGCGTTGTTTTTTGATGATTTCGACACCGTATGTGGTTACCTTGAATTCGTCCACTTCAAATTCATTGCGTAAAACATAGTACTCCAGCCGGAATCTTTTGGTACTCATCATTTTGAAAAACTCTTTTTGCACACTCTCCACCTTGCCTTCCATAAAATTTTGTTTGGTTTTGTTTTCTAAATTCATTATAACACATCTGAGAAGAAATTTCCAGTTATTTATATCGCAAGTTTTTTATGCAATCGACAGTGTGAGTTCGGTAAAAATTTCCTCTTGAAATCTGTGTCAAATAGAGTTATACTGGAAGTAGGTAAGGGGGGTGCAATTATGTTTAAAAAACTACATAAAGGAATTGCTAGCATTGGCAAGACTGCGCTGATGATTATGCAAACGGGCATGCAAGTAGCCTGCGGGATAGCCCTCATAGCGGTGTTTTATGAATATTATGCGCAAACTCTTGTCGATGGTCAAATCGCTGTGTCGATTATGAAAACAGCATTGATTTTGTTCGGCGAGTCGATTATTTTCGGTTTAGCGTTTTCGCGTGTCTCGGCTAAGTGAGTTTTATTTTGTGATAAATCTTCTTGCCCTTCTTAATTATTAACTCTTTATTGGCAAAGGTGTCGACCTTTACAGGGAAGCTCACGGTTGGCACTTTTTCACCATTTAATGCTATTCCGCCTTGCTCAACTAACCTGCGGGCTTCCGACTTTGATGGCGCAAGATTGATTTTGATTAACAAATCTAATATGTTTATTTCGCCGTCGAGCGTTATTGAGGTAGTTGGCATGTCGGCGTTGCCGCTTCCGTCGCTTGTGAACAATGAGGCGGCGGTATCTGCGGCTTTCTGCGCTTCAATGTCACCGTGGACTATCTTGGTAATCTCATAAGCAAGCAGCCGTTTTGCCTCGTTCAATTGACTGCCTTCCCACTTCTCCATCTCCGCCACTTTTTCTAAAGGAACGAAGGTGAGCATTTTTATGAAACGTAACACATCGCGGTCATCGACATTGCGCCAATATTGATAAAATTCATAAGGTGAAGTCAGGGTCTCGTCCAACCAGACTGCGCCTTTTTCAGTTTTGCCCATTTTCATACCGGTGCTTGTGGTTAATAAGGTGAATGTCATCCCATACACTTGCGTACTTTTCGCCCTCCGCAAAAGCTCCACGCCCGCAATAATATTGGACCACTGGTCGTCACCGCCAAACTGCATCTTACAGTCGAATTTTTCGTTGAGTACAAGAAAATCGTAAGCCTGCATCAACATATAGTTAAATTCCAGAAACGAGAGTCCGCGCTCCAAGCGGGCTTTGAAGCATTCCGCCGCCAACATTCTATTGACCGAGAAATGCACACCTATATCACGCAAAAACGGGATATATTTTAAATCCAAAAGCCAATCACTATTATTAACCATAACTGCTTTATCATCCGAAAAATCGATTATGCGTGAAAATTGCTTCTTGAAATTTTCGGCATTCGACTGAATCTGCTCCTGCGTCAACATTCTACGCATATCCGTTTTCCCCGACGGGTCGCCTACCATGGTTGTTCCTCCGCCTAGCAAAAGAATAGGCTTATGTCCCGCTTTTTGCATGTGTGAAGCTACTACCAGTTGAAGGAAATGCCCGGCGGTCAAGCTGGCGGCTGTTGGGTCAAAACCGATGTAAAACGCTATTTTTTCATTATCCAATAATTTTTTTGTCTCTTCCTCGTGAGTCGCCTGAGCGATTAAGCCTCTGCTTTTTAATTCATCAAATACACTCATATTTTCTTCCCCCTCTAAGTTTATAAATCTTCCCTTCAATTGTTTTGCGGTTCAGCACAATGAAATATGTTTCGTTCTCCGCCTTAGCGCCAAAAACATCCTTGTTGTTCCTAATGAACCTTTTATACGCATAGATGTCGCCGCTTGCCTTTATTTCCTCGAAAAATCCCGTTTGAAGCGCCGGAGAGGAATTGCGCAGTTCCGTGAGTTTCGCGTACCAATCGTGCAGCTCCATATCAACATTATTCCAAGGGAACGATGCGCGATTATATGGGTCACCCTCACCCGCCAGCCCTGCTTCGTCACCATAATATATAGTGGGGACGCCCATAAAAGTCATCTGCCATAAAGATGCAAGTTTAACGCGCCGCCGTGCGTCATCCTCATTTGCCTCTTTGCCGTATAAAGTTTTCAC
>JAISFC010000073.1 GCA_031263785.1 Clostridiales bacterium
AATAATCACGTTTTTTCATGTTACCACTTTCCTTTCATCTTTAATAAATTTTGTAATTGCACTATATCATAAAAAAACAGTCACGTGTGATTTGTAACACAAATTTAACATAACTGTAATATAATTGTAACATTCTTGTTCTAAATTTGTCCAAATAAAAAAACCTCAAAAGCAAACTTACATAACGCTTTTAAAGCTGTGTTTTTTAATTAATTCACTTGAGGAAATCCGCGCCAAAAGGTCTCTTATTTTGCCTCTCTTTTTGGCTCTTTAATAATCGTCGGAGAACGCTTCTCTTCAAGGAGCTTCCGCAAAATCTCGCGGGGATTTAAATCAGGCGTTTCAGCGGAATCGTAGTACACTATATTTTGTCTATCTACAATCCTAATTCGCTCAAATTCACCCGATTTATATAATTCGCTGATGCTTTCCGGAAGGGATTCAACTACTGAATCATAATATTCACGCCCCATTGCACGAGGGAATATTTCCGATTCCTCTCCGTTGGTTATTTCTGCGTTCCTTTTTTTAGTATCCTCAATAAGTCTTTTTTGTGTTCCATCCCAAGCAGTCTTTTTGTCTGTAGCGATGATTTCAACAATAGCGGAAGCATACCCCTTTTTCTTGAAAATCCTCGCTGCCCTAATAGCATACCGAGGACTGCGAAGAGTTCCGTCTATAATCACATTATACCCAGCCTCTCTCAACCTTTTCAGCAAACCTCTTGACACTCGGCGGGCAAATTTGTTTGTTTTGTTTGAATAATAACTCGGCTCTTTGGCTTTCACTTCAGGCATTTCTCCGACTTCAAATATATCTTTTGCTTTTGGATGGTCTTTTCGATATTCATCCATATCCACTGCAATAATATTTCCCTTATATTCTTCTTTTATATCTTCGATGGAATTGCTTTTTCCCGCGCCCGGTAAGCCTCCCATAAAAATAACAACACGAGACTGTTCTGCAGGAACTATCTTCTTAGTCAGCCACCGAAAGTTATCTTCAATTGCGGTTTTAACATTTTCAGCAGTAAACGCGTCTGTATAATCATTGAATTTTTCGTCCATATTTTTCACTCTCCCTTGATGGGAAAATTAGCATGGGAAGTTTATCGTCCACTGCGGGTTTGTAATTCTTTGTTATAAATGTCCTGCGCCTCTTTTGCATATACTTTTAGTTGTTTATACATGGCATCCACTTCTTCAACTGTCTTGCATTTAAAAGCCAGATCGCCCATAGGATGAATTTTTTCTGCCCATAATTGCAGTATCGGATGACTTTCATCACCAGGTCTGCCCAACTCTCTGACATGGCGAAAACACTTATAACTGGCGGATGATATACGCTCACGACGACTATCCTTTGAAATAACCAGTTCGTGATCGGGCTCAAGCACAATTTCCTTTTCCTTAACATCGTCCATTTTTTTGCTCCTTTCAAGCTTTTTCGTAGAGGAAATCCACGCCAGAAGACCCTTTACGGTTTCTCTGACGCCGTTTCCCAATATTCCATCTAATGTACTCATATTATCACCCTCTTGATAAAAAGTCAAGTGAAAATATACATCTTTTACCTTATCTATAATTTAATTTTAACACATTTTAGCATAAAAGTCAAGCGTTCCCATGGGGATTTTAGCCATTTGCTCTCGTTCCTTTTTCAATTATTACAAAATTAGAACGCCGTGAATATTTACAAAAAATGGAAAAGGCTTATTCACGTCTATAATTCATGCCTTCACGGCAATTACTCCATCGGTTGAATGCGGACGAGCACATTAATTCGCCTGTCGCTCATTTCGATGGTCTGGTCCTCAATCAGGACGCTGTTGCTCGAAAGCAGAGAAATAACGCTCATGGAAAATACATCGGCGTCCGCGTTGTTAATATCGACCTTCGCCTGTGCCAAATCGATTAATTTAAGCGTAGTCGCGGGACCTTCGATGGCAATGCTCTCGATTGACGCCACCGCCTTCTGCGCCATAAAGCCCTCCGCCGGCTCGCCCTCCACCACAATTTGCAGGGGGACCGTCTTTTTGCTCATCAAATCGACCGTCAGCGCAACCTCCGAAACGCTCTGGTCGACCACCGTCACATCATTGGTAGGGAAAGTCAGCTGCACCGGTATGATATGCTCCCCGGGCGTACTGTTTCCCGCTAAATCAACCACCGCGGTGACGTTTTTATTATTCGTTTTCGCCAGCGAGCTTCTGCTTCCGCGGATTTGCAAATCCATAGTGAGCGTCGGTTCGTTGAGCAGCACGAGGTTTTTGCTTTGAATCTCCGAAAAATTCGCGACTACAATCGGAATCCCGCGGATTTTCGTTTCCGTCTGCGGATTAAGTACAACCGCCACATAAAACCACAGAAACACGGATATAACCAACGACAAAATCTTTAACCCTATTTTTTTAGTGAAAAAATTTTTAATCATTTGTCGTTTCTCCCCTTCCATAGAAATCTGCTCGCGGGCTTTTCTTCGTTGTCCTGCCTTACATTAACTATTCTCAGCAACGCCTTCTCCAAGGAAGAAATTGTCAGATTACGCGTCAGCGCGCCGTTTATCGCGATGGAAATCGTCCCGGTTTCTTCCGACGTCACCACCACCACCGAGTCCGAAGTTTCGCTTATCCCCAGCGCCGCCCTGTGCCTTGTCCCGAGTTCGGTGCTCAAATTTTGGTTGGACGTAAGCGGAAGCAAGCACGCCGCCGCCATTATGCGATTATCGCGAATCACCACCGCGCCGTCGTGCAACGGGGTGTTCTGCGAGAAAATGTTGACCAAAAGCTCCGAGCTGACCAAGGAATTCATCATGACGCCCGTGCGTATGATATCGCCGATTTTATTGCGCCGCTCCATCACAATCAGGCTGCCTATTCTGTGCTGCGAGAGGAAGTTCACCGCCTCGCAAATGCCGCTTACCGTGGTTTTGGCGGACTCCGTGCCGAGCGTCGGGTCCATCATGAAAAATCGCCCGAATCGGCTGGAACCCATCCGCTCAAGCCCGCGCCGCAGCTCCGGCTGGAACACGACCACAATCGCCACAATGCCCACCTGCATTGTACCTTGCAGGATATAGGTGACCGTGTATAGCCCCGTAATTTGGCTAATTTGCTGGATAATAATGAGGATGGCTATGCCTTTTATCAGCAGCTCCGCGCGGGTATCCTTAATCAGGTGCGCGAGCCCGTAGACGAGGCATGCTACGACTATGATGTCAATCACGTCCTGAAAGCGGAATATTAACAAATCTGAAAAATCTAACATACGATTACCCTCCTAGGGCATTTTAGCGCGCAAGCCCCGCAATTGACGCATTTATCGGGGTCGACCTCCGCGAGGTTACGCTCCACCGCCACCGCGCCGTATTCGCAAGCCTTTTCGCAAATTTTGCAGCCTATACAGCCTATTCCGCAGATTTTATTCACCACGGCTCCTTTATTGTGAGAGTTGCAAGCTACCCATGCCGTGCGGCTCTCGTGCGTAAAATCAATCACTTTTTTGGGGCAAATATCTATGCACTTGCCACATGCCGTGCATTTGTGCGGGTCTATTTTCGCGACGCCCTGCTCAATGGTTATGGCGTCAAATGGGCAAGCCGCCGCGCAAGTACCCAGCCCCAAACACGCGTACGGGCAGAGTTTGTCGCCGCCCAGCAGCTTATTTGCCGCGATACAATCGTGAATCCCCTCATATTCGTATTTGGTCTGCGCGACGCCGTCAATGCCGCTGCACTTTACGCGCGCCACCTTCCGACGCACGTCATCCACCTCGACTCCCATTATTTCCGCCACTTTCTGCGCGACACTGTTGCCACCCACGGGGCAGCCGCTCACCTCCGCGCGCCCAGCCACTACGCCGTCCGCAAACGCCGAACATCCCGCGAATCCGCACCCGCCGCAATTTGCCCCCGGGAGCACGTCAATTATCGCGGGTATGCGCGGGTCTTGCTTGACCGCCAGATATATCGACGCCAGCGCCAAAACCACGCCGAACACAAGCCCCATGCCGCCCAAAGTCAACGCGGCGTATAAAATATTGTTCAAATTAAATCACCTCCTAAAACTTCAAGCCGTTAAACGCCAAAAATGCCATCGCCAAAAATCCCGCCGAGATTAGCGTTATAGGGAAACCGCGCAAACATCGGGGTATCCGCGCGTCATCAAGCCGCTCGCGGACGCCGGCGAACAACACAATCGCAAGCAGGAATCCAATCGCCGTGGACGTGCTGTAAATCACCGTTTGCCCGAAGGAATATTCCTTTTGCACAACCAGCAGCGCCACGCCCAGCACCGCGCAATTGGTGGTGATAAGCGGCAGATATATGCCCATCGCGGCATACAGCCCCGGGATGAACCTCTGCAAGAACATTTCCACCAGCTGGACGAGCGTCGCGATTACCAATATAAAGGCGATTGTTCTCAAATATTCGAGCCCAAAGGGCACAAGCACGTACGTTTGCAACGCCCAAGTTATCATGCTTGAGAGGGCAATCACGAACACCACCGCTATCCCCATTCCGAACGCTGTTTCGACCTTTTTCGACACGCCGAGGAACGGGCATATCCCCAAAAACTGCACCAACACCACATTTTGTATAAGTATCGCCGTTATAGAAAGGACCACTGCATCTTTAATCATGTTTTGCCTCCTTTTTCGCGCGGAAGAAGTTAATTACCGCCAGCAAGACGCCAAAGGCGATGAATCCGCCGGGAGGGAGCAGGAAAACTAGGGCGGGGGAAAAATTATCGCCGAAAAGCGGTATCCCGGCGAAGCTTCCGTTACCCGCAATTTCGCGCACACTCGCAAGCAGCACCAACGCAAGGGTAAAGCCCGCTCCCATGCCCAATCCGTCCATCGCGGACGCCGCCCACGTGTTCTTTGAGGCGAAACTCTCCGCGCGGGCGAGGATTATACAATTGACCACAATCAGCGGTATAAATATCCCAAGCGAGGCGGAAATGGACGGGAAATACGCTTTGAGCAGCATATCCACCATAGTTACGAACCCCGCGATTATCACCACGAACGACGCTATGCGTATTTTGGACGGGATAAACTTCCGCACCAAGGATATCGCGATATTCGCCATCACAAGCACGACGGCGGCGGAAATGCCCATCCCTAAGCCGTTTATGACGCCCGTAGTGGTCGCGAGCGTAGGGCACATGCCGAGCAGCAGCACCAGCGTTGGATTCTCCTTGATTATCCCGTTCGTGAGAACCTTCAAATTCTTGCTCATATTACCTCTTCTCCTTCCCCCGCTTGCTCATCCGCCTGAACCGCCGTCGCCGCAGCAGCCGCTGTAATCCTCGCGTAATCGATGCCCGCGGCAATAATGCCCGTGACGGCTTTGGTTGTGACCGTCGCGCCCGAAATCGCCGCTATCCCCTCAATCGGTGCCGTTTTGCCGGCGAACTGCTCCAAAAATTGCGGTTGCGCCGCCTTCGACCCCAGCCCGGGCGTTTCGGTCTGGCTTAAAATATCTACGCCCAAAATGTTAAATTCCGCGTTAATCCCTATCATTATCTCGATTGCGCCGCCGTAGCCCTGCCCGACGCTTTGCACCGCGTACGCCACCGTCGCGCCCTCGCTTTGATATTCCCACATCATAAATTCATACTCGTCCGTTCTGTCCTCCGCCTTAAAACTTTCAATATCATACGCCGTCCCCGCAAGCACCTTCGCGCGCGCTTCCGTCTGCGCCGCCGCCTGCCGAGTGGTGATTATCTTCGCCGTCATGTTATTAACCTGCGCCAGCAATAACGCCACTACCAGCGTAATCGCGGTCAACACAATGCTATATCGGATTATCGGATGCAATTTGTTCATGAGCTTACCCTCCCTGTCCCGAATCTGCGGGGTTTTATCTTGTCAATCAAGGGGGTCAGCACGTTCATCACCAAAATAGACAGGCACACGCCCTCGGGGTAGCCGCCGAAAACGCGTATTATGCCCGTGAGCAGCCCCAGCCCGACGCCGAAAATCACTCGTCCGCGCGCTGTAATCGGACTTGTCGTGTAATCCGTCGCCATGAACACCGCCCCGAACATTAATCCCCCCGCGAAAAGGTGAAAAACGGGATTGTTCCCCACCACAAGCATAAACGCCGCCACCGTTGCCAAATACGCAATCGTCGTGTCCCACTTGATGACCTTGCGCCACAGCAGGTATATAAAGCCTATTAATATAGCCACGACCGAGGTTTCTCCTATGCACCCGCCCGTGAAGCCTAAGTACATCGACATTATGGAAGGCAGCTCGCCGCCGCCGTATTTTGCGATTGCAAGCGGGGTTGCGGACGTTATCGCCTGTGACGCGAAAATATCCAGCTTAGTAAAAGGGACAACCCACTTTGTCATCGCCGCGGGGAATGACACCACCAAGAATATTCTGGCGGCAGCCGCGGGGTTTACAAAATTTTGCCCCAGCCCGCCGAAGCACATTTTAACTATGATTATCATGAAAATACTGCCCACAATCGGTATCCAAAGAGGCGCCGTCACAGGCAGGTTCATTACCAATATAATGGCGGAAACAACCGCGCTGAGGTCCCAAACCGTGTTTGGAACGCGCTGAAGCTTGCACCATATCCACTCAGACAAAACACTCGCCAAAATCGCGATTGTGAGCAGAACCATCACGCGATAGCCAAAAAAATATATACCCGCTATCATCGGTGGCAGAAGGGCTATTATTACGTCAAACATCAACGTTTGCGTATTGTCGCGCGCTCGTATATGCGGATGTGCCGCAACAGTTAATTTTTCCATTTCATTTCCCCTTTTAAAAATTTCTAATCGGTTTCCACTGAAATTTAGTATTTATCCGTCCGCTTATTGCACCGCTTTTTCCGCCAACAACGTCTTTCCGACTTTTATATGTTGGAGCAAATGAATCTTCGCGGGGCAGAGATAAGTGCAAACGCCACACTCCATGCAGTCGGTTAAATTGAGCTGACGAAGCTCGTGCGTATCCCTCCGCTCCGCAGCCTTGTACAAATTAACGGGTTGCAAACGCATCGGGCAGCCCGATACGCAGCGTCCGCATCGCAGACACGCCGTAGGTTTAGCCATTTCCGTCTCTTGCTTAGTGAGCGCAAGCAGCGCGCCTGTGCCTTTAATTATGGGCACGTCAAATGTACATTGCGGCAGACCCATCATCGGTCCGCCCGTTAAAACACGATCAGGCGGCTTGACAAAACCGCCCACATAGTCAATTATATGGGAAATCGGGGTGCCGAGCAGCACCTCGAAATTTTGTGTGCGTCCGAACGCCCCTCCGCACACGGTCACAACCCTCGAAATCAGCGGCAGACCCAGATTTATGCAGTCGCTAATCGCCGCGCAGGTGTCGATGTTGTTCACGACGACGCCTAGGTCCAAAGGCAGCTTCCCGGGAGGCACTTCGCGCTTCAGAACCGTGCTTATCAGCTGCTTTTCGGAGCCTTGCGGGTATTTTGTCTCCAGCGCCACGACCTCAATGTTGGCAAACGGACGCGCGTAACGCTTGAGCATTTCTATCGCGTCTGTTTTATTCCTCTCAATAGCTATGTAACCGCGCTCCGCCCCCGTCGCCCTCATAATCACGCGACAGCTGAACAATACCTTTTCGGGCTGCTCCAGCATCACGCGATGGTCGCTCGTCAGGTACGGCTCGCACTCCGCGCCGTTTATAATGCAATGGCTCAAGGATGCGCCCGCAGGCGGCGAAAGCTTAACATGCGTCGGGAACGCCGCGCCGCCCATCCCCACGATGCCCGCTTCGCGAATCGCGTCACGCAGGACCTGTGGCGAAAGGCTCTCCAAATCACCGAACCCGTACATCCCGGCAACCAGCGTGTTTTCACCGTTATTTTCGATAACGATAGAATCCACCATCATGCCGCCGGGGTGCATATGCGGCGCAATCTCCTTGACCACGCCCGAAACGGGGGAGTGAATATTAGCGGAAACCACGCCGTCCGCCTCGGCTATTTTCTGCCCTATCGCAACCGCACTGCCTTCCTCCACGATTGCCCTTGCGCGCGCCCCGATGTGCTGGCTCAACGGCAAAATTAACATCTTAGGAGCAGGCATCTTTTCTATTTTATAGTAGCGGGACGCGTCCTTTTGGTCATTCGGATGCGCTCCGCCGCGGAAAGTAAACCTTTTCATTGCCCATCCCTCCACATGATATATACTATCACACTTTTTTAGATATGGCAAGTATTTTTTTGCGCCGATTAAAATTTTACGCCTTGCAAACGCGGCAATCGTCATAAAACGCTTGACTTTTAGGCGAAAATGTGTTAAAATTAAATTATAGATAAGGTAAAATATGTATATTTTCACTTTCGACTGTAGGTAAACGACCTGGGGCGGGGTTTTAGCTAAAATCCCATCGCGAAGGCGAATTTATTTCGCCGCAGCGATACCGCTAATTTTTCGCGCGGTGAGAGGATTTATCCTCGGAGCGCACGAACGACCCGCAAAAGGTTGATAGTGAGCAAGTTTGCGTAAAAGCGGCGCGTTTACAAGCCGCTAGCAAACGCGAACGTGACCTTTTGC
>JAISFC010000051.1 GCA_031263785.1 Clostridiales bacterium
TATATTTTGTAATAATTTTAGTTTATGATGTAAGAGAAAGAAAAAGGAGGCGATGATTTGTCAGAGAAGATTTTGATGGTTGACGACGACGAGGCAATTGCGGAAAGCACGGCTATTTACTTGCGTAGCGCGGGATACGACGTGATTATTGCGCATGACGGCGCGGAGGCGTTGAAGATGGTGAAGACGCACGATATTTCGCTGATTGTAATGGACGTGATGATGCCGAAAATGGACGGGATTGCGGCAACTATGAAAATTCGCGAAATTTATAACATCCCGATTATTCTACTCACGGCAAAGTCGGAAGATGGCGACAAGGTGCTGGGGCTGAACATCGGTGCGGACGACTACGTTACCAAGCCATACTCGCCTTTGGAATTGATTGCGAGAGTGAAGTCGGCGATTAGGCGGTACACGCAGTTGGGAGCGGTGAAGGCGAGCGCAAAGGCAAGCGCAAATGAGGTGATTGTGATTGGTGGACTGGAGTTTGACGGTAACGCGAAACGTGTGACGGTGGACGGCGAGGATATTAAATTAACTCCGCTTGAATACCGGATTTTGGAGTTGTTCTGCCACAATCCCAACCATGTTTTTACGGCGGAGGAGATTTATCAAAGGGCGTGGAATGAGGATGTTTTCGTCAATGATAACACAATCGCCGTGCACATCCGCCGAATTCGCGAGAAAATCGAGATTGACCCGAAAAAGCCCGAATACATTAAGGTTGTGTGGGGCATTGGGTACAAACTGGAAAAGGCTAAAAAAATAAGCTCAATAGAGCGGAAAGGAACGTAAATTATGAAGAATCTGACAAGGCATTGGTTTACAAAAACCATGGCGTTCATAATAGCGTGTGCGTTGTTCATGAGTTTTGTCGATATGTCTGTAAAAAGCCTTAACATCAACAGAAGCCTAGGCAATTTATTTGGGGCGGAATATGCGGTCGGCGACCAATTGCGCAGTTTATCGTACAATTTAGAGGATTTGTTGAATTTGCAGAGTGAAGAGCATATAAGGTCGGACGAATATTTGTGGAGTTCAGGCTTTACCATTGATGAAGATGACGCTATTGAGCGTGAAATTACAAGATTCCGCATAATTCAAGAGAATTTGAAGAAGGTTGAAGGAATTTATTATTATGCGCGGCGCGGTGATATTGTATTTTCAAATTCGGGATACACGACGGCGGAGGAGTTCGGGAATTTTGCTCATAATTACGCTATCGCGCGTTACGACGGAATATATACGGCGTATGATGACGAATTTTACGCGCAAAAGAACGCGGCGTTCCAGCGTGAAAAATATGAGATGGAAAGATCTGTGACGGCGCTACTGCAGACGTTGTTATTCTTATTATTGCTGACGATTTATCTAATTGCCGTGAGCGGGCGCAACATAGCGGACGAACTTAAAATGCGCAAATTTGACGCGTTATGGACGGATTGCAACGTATTGCTTATATTCATGTGCATGATTGTTGAAATAGGTCTGTTTTCGGTAGTGGTAGTGCTTCAAAACTCATCTTTAAACAGCGATATGGTGCTTCTTTCGGGATTGTTGTTCGCATTTGGATTGACGCTCGTGTTGTCGTTATCGCGGCATTTTAAGAATCGGACGCTTTTTACGCACAGCTTTTGCGGGATGATAATTGTCTTATTAATCAAGTGGGGGCGGAAAATCTTTAACATAGAAGTGTTGGAAGACACGCGGGCAAAGCTGGAGCTGACGCATAAAAATCAAATAAAGGCGGAAAGGATGAAGGCGGAATTGATTACGAATGTTTCCCATGATTTAAAGACGCCGCTCACTGCTATAATCAATTATGCGGACCTGCTTCAAAAGCAGGATAAGAAGAATGAGTACGCAAAAATAATTTATGATAAGAGCCTCAAATTAAAAGAGCTTACAGAGAAATTGTTTGAAGTAAGCAGGGCGCAGAGCGGGAACTTAAAGGTGGAGAAACAGCGCGTGGATTTGCGGGAGTTGATTAGTCAAACGTTGGCGGAGCATCAAGGGAAATTTAAGGTAAACGTGCCGGAAATTTTCATTGAAACGGACGGGCAGTTAATGGCAGGAGTATTTGACAATTTAATTAGTAATATGGTAAAATATTCTATGGAGGGTACAAACCTTTACATCGATGCCGAGCAACGGAAAAACGGCGCGATAATCACATTCAGGAACATTGCGGATTACGAGATGAATTTTAAAGGCGACGAAGTTACGGAGCGATTTATCCGCGGGACGGGTGCGCGAGAGGGAGAGGGTAATGGCTTAGGACTTGCCATTGCAAAAAGCTACACGGAGGCTTGCGGAGGGACGCTAAACATAAAGACGGACGGAGATTTATTTAAAGTGGAGGTGGAATTGTGAGTACGATATTAAAATGTGAAAAGCTGGTTAAAGATTTTGGCAGGAAAAGAGTGCTAAAAGGCGTGAGTTTCAGCGTAGAGTCGGGCGATATATTGGCATTTATAGGACCTAACGGAGCGGGAAAAACGACGACGATTAAGCTTATTTTAGGGCTTCAATCCATTACGGAGGGCAAAGTTTTTATAAACGGAATAAACGCGAAGGAGAGATTCACGAAGGCAATTGCAAGAGTGGGAGCGATTGTGGAAAACCCCGATTTGTACATGTACACCAGCGGATATGACAACCTGAAGATGATAGCCCGAATGTATAAAAATGTTGGAATTAACCGCATAGACGAGGTTGTAAAGCTTGTAGGGCTGGGCAAGAGGATACACGACAAGGTGTCTAAATATTCGCTTGGCATGAGGCAAAGGTTGGGCATAGCGCAGGCGCTTTTACATAGCCCGAATCTGCTTATTCTGGATGAGCCCACGAACGGGTTGGACCCCGAGGGCATTAAGGAAATGCGCGAGCTGCTTGTGAATTTGGCGCAAAACGAGGGGATGGCGATTTTAATTTCCAGCCATAATTTGTCGGAGTTGGAGAATTTCTGCAATAAGGTGTGCATCATAAAAAACGGCGAGATTATTGAAATGAGTGATATCAACGAGGTTAAACAGGGAGCGAAAATTGTTTTTGACCTTGGGCACACCCTTCAAAAATTCGCATTAACGCGCGAAGAAATACCATACAAGGTGCGTGAGCTTGTGGCGCAAGGTGATGACCTTTACGGGGTGTATGAGGACGCAATCACGCTTGAAAACGCATTCTTTGAAAAGACGGGAGGCAATATAATTGATTAATTTAATTAAAAATGAACTGAATAAGGTTTTTAAGAAGAAGACAATCTATATTATGCTTGTTATATTCATAGTGTTTGCGTTATTCAACGTAATCGTGCAAAAGTACAGCGCCGGGCGGTACGGGGATTATGTAACGGAGGAATATGAAGTATATAAGGCGCAAATCGAGAGATTGGACCCTAACAACGCGGAGCGGCTGGATACATATATAGATGTGAAGGCGTCGATGGATTTTTACGAAATTGTCTTACAATATGAAGCGGGTACATGGCGGCGCGCATATGTTGCGTCGGAAAAATCGGGAGTTCGTCAAATTGTAATGGATATGACGAGGGCGCGTTATCTCTCGCGGGATGAGGAGAAATATGACGAAAGTAAGTCGCGGTTGGACAAACTTCTTGCCGATATAAACGTTAGAGATTGGGATTATATAATGCGCGCGGATTTGGAGCAAAAGAAGGAGTCGCTGGCGGGGCTTCAGGCGTCGAGCGCTTCGGCAAAGCTGGAAATTGCAAACGCACAGGTGGAGATTGACGCGCTGGAAATGCGTTTGAAATACAATATTCCGTACGGTGATGACTCAAAGAAAGACTATCGCGCTTTTGCAATAAACGATTATATTTCTTACGAGCAGGCGCTGAATTTTTACACGTATGGCGAATCCGGAGAAAATGCGAATGAGCGTGAATTGGCAAAGCGCACATTTGTCAACCAGTCGGCAAAAGCCCGTTATATCGTCGAAACGGGTGACAACCTCAACGAGCAATCCCTGCGTACGATTGTTGCTGACGGAGATTTTATGCTTTTAATCATACTTCTCATTGTCATGGTAGCAGGGGTTATAGTCTGCGACGAGTTCAATAAAGGCACGATTAAATTATTGCTTATTCGTCCGCATTCACGGGCAAAAATCCTGCTGTCTAAGTACGTGGCGTCCTTGATAATGATTGTCGTATCGGCGGCTATGGTGTATGCGATACATATTATAATCGGCGGGATATTTTACGGGTTCGGCAGCTTGAATATGCCGGTTGTGAACTGGAATTTCGCCGACAACAGCCTCTCCGTTATGCACCCAATCGCGTATTTATTGCTCAAATTATGGGTAGTGCTGCCTAAGTTAATTTTGGTTACAACTATTGCTTTTACGTTGAGCGCTTTGTTTAATAATGGCACGGTTGCGACATTATTAGCGTTGCTTGCGTCGATAGGGGAACCGATAGTAGAGCTTGTGATGAACCGTTACGACTTGGACTTCATGAGGTATTTTATAACGACAAATTGGGATTTTTCAAGCTACCTGTTTGGCGGGCAGTCGTCGATAGAGGGCATGACGATGGGGGTTTCGCTTGCAATATGCGCCGCGTACCTTTTGGTCATGATGATAGTGGCGTTATGGAGGTTCCAATGTGAGGACATAAAAAACATTTGACAAATTATGGCTTGTGTGATAGAATGAAAGCATAGTGAGGGAGCTGGTGTTACCGGCTGAGAAAGGGCTGTGGCGGACAAAACCGTTAAAAGCGCCTGACCGTACCTGATTTGGGTAATGCCAACGTAGGGAGTGTGAATTTTAAGTGTGCCTACGTTTGGTACGCTTATTTTACTTAACAAATTTTTTAGAGAGGAGCAAGATGTATGACGCAAATGGAAGCGGCAAGGAAAGGGCTTTTAACCGACGCCCTTCGCGAGGTGGCGCGCAAAGAGAGCATTCCCCCGGAGGAGCTGGAGAGGGCGGTTGCGCGGGGAGCGGTGGTAATTCCCGCTAATATTCATCACAGGAGCCTACAGCCTGAAGGAGTCGGCGAGGGACTGCGCACGAAAATCAACGTTAATTTGGGGGTGTCGGGGGACTGCTACGATTATTCCACGGAATTTGAAAAGGTGGATTTAGCGCTTAAATTCGGCGCGGAGGCGATTATGGACCTCAGCAACTACGGAGCTACGTCGAAATTTCGCCAGCAACTGATAGAGCGTTCGCCCGCTATGATTGGCACCGTCCCGATTTACGACGCGATTGGCTATTTTGGCGGACGCAAGCTCGCTGAAATTACAGCGGACGATTTTCTGGAGGTGGTGGAGCATCACGCGATGCAGGGCGTGGACTTCATGACGATTCACGCGGGCATAAACAGGCGCGCTGTGGCGCATTTTCGCGAGAGCGGGCGGTTGACGAATATAGTTTCGCGCGGTGGGTCTCTGCTTTTCGCGTGGATGGAGCTGACGGGGAGGGAGAATCCTTTTTACGAGCATTATGACCGTGTTGTAGACATCTGCCGAACGCATGACGTGACGATATCTTTGGGGGATGCGCTGCGCCCGGGGAGTATACACGACAGCAGCGACGCGGGGCAAATAAGCGAGCTTATAGAGCTTGGCGCGCTGACTAAACGCGCGTGGGAGCGGGATGTGGCGGTGATGGTCGAGGGACCGGGACACATGCCCATTAACGAGATTGAGGCAAATATGCGCATCCAGAAGCGGCTGTGCCACGGCGCGCCTTTTTACGTGTTGGGTCCATTGGTGACCGATATCGGCGCGGGCTACGACCACATTACGGCGGCTATAGGCGGGGCGATTGCGGCTACGTACGGTGCGGATTTTCTGTGTTATGTCACGCCTGCCGAGCATTTGCGCTTGCCGGATGCGCAAGACGTTAAGGAAGGGATAATAGCCTCAAAAATAGCGGCACATGCCGCGGATATAGCAAAGGGCGTGCGCGGAGCCCGAGAAATTGACGACAAGATGAGCGAAGCGCGGCGGCAGGTTGATTGGGAAGAGATGTATAAATATGCGCTGGATGGTGAAAAAGCGCGTATGTATCGTGAGAGCGTGAAGGCGGAGGATGAGCGGACTTGCTCCATGTGCGGGAAAATGTGCGCTATGAAGACGACAAACGCAATTTTAAACGGAGAGGAGCTTGTGGTGTGAGGCTGAAGAGATTAGTTGTACTTTCAATGTTCGTCGCAATAGGCGTGGTAATATCGCCGATTCTGCGGGTGGAAGGAATGTGCCCCACCGCCCACCTTGTAAACATCGTGTGCGCCGTATTTTTGGGTCCCGTCTACGCGCTTGTGGGGGCGTTGCTCACGGGAATAATCCGCATGACGCTGATGGGTATCCCGCCGCTTGCGATAACGGGCGCAATATTCGGGGCGTTGCTGTCCGGGCTGGCGTACAGGCTAAGCCGCGGCAAGATAATTTTCGCGGTGCTCGGCGAGATTGTGGGCACGGGCATAATCGGCGCGCTGGTGTCGTACCCCGTGATGACGTACATATGGGGCAGGACGGATTTAACGGTTTTCATCTATGTGCCGATGTTTTTGGGCGCGACGCTCATAGGCGGGTCGGTTGCGTTTTTGTTTTTGAAGGCGTTGCAAAGAGGGAAATTATTGAGCAAAATTCAAAGCGGCTTGTGGGGTGGCAAGAATGAAAAAGGTTGATGTGACGTTATATTTGGTGACCGACAGGGGCGGAATGACCGTTGATGTGTTTCTGCGCAAAATCGAACAGGCGTGTTTGGGGGGAGTGACGTTGGTGCAGGTGCGCGAAAAAGAGTGTACGACGGCGGAGTATATAAATTTGGCGCTTAAAGTGAAGGAAATCACCGATAAATACGGCGTTCCCATGTTGATTGACGACCGCGCGGACGTGGCGCAGGCGGTAGGTGCGGACGGTGTGCATATGGGAGCCGAGGACATGCCGGTAAGGCTGGCGCGGCAAATTTTAGGAGAGAGGAAAATTATCGGTGCGACGGCAAAGTCCGTGGAACGGGCGCGTCAAGCTGAAAAGGAGGGCGCGGATTATCTTGGGACGGGAGCCATTTTTGAGCCGACCGTCAAGGTGAAGACGCACAGGACCGATATTAAAACGCTGGATGAAATTTGCAGGAGTGTTACGATACCCGTGGCGGCAATAAGCGGGATTAACATAGGCAACGTAGGCAAGCTGGCGGGTGTGCCGATAGCGGGAATAGCGGTTATAGCGGCAATAATGGACCCACCGACGGAGCGGGTGGCGGAAGAGACGCGGCGTCTTCGCGAGAGAGTAGAGGAAGTTATATGCGTACGTTGCTAACTATTGCGGGTTCGGACAGCGGCGGCGGGGCGGGGATACAGGCGGATATGCGCACGGCGACTATGCTCGGGCTGTTTTCGATGAGCGTTATTACTGCTGTGACGGCGCAAAATACGCTGGGAGTAAACGATGTTTTTTGTATGCCGCCGGATGTGGTAGGAAGTCAATTGGATGCGGTATTCAGCGATATCATGCCCGACTGCGTTAAAATCGGGATGTTGGGAAATGGCGAAATCGCGGCGATTGTGGCGGACAAGCTGGAATATTACAAGCCGAAAAATGTAGCGCTGGACCCGATTATTTTGTCTACGAGCGGTCACGAGCTTTTGGACGCGACGGGAGAAGAGCTTATGAAAGCTCGATTAATCCCTCTTTGTGACGTTATTACGCCGAACATACACGAGGCGGAGAGGTTATCGGGCGTACGCATAAAAGCGCGGGCGGATATGCAAAAAGCGGCTGAAATGCTCGGTGGCAATGTGGTTATTACAGGCGGACACCTGAAAAACGAGTGTACGGATTTATTGTTGCATAACAACAAACCCCATTGGTTTACGGGTGAAAAAATTGAGAATCCAAACACGCACGGGACCGGCTGCACATTTTCGTCGGCGTTAGCGTGCAATCTGGCGCTGGGTCACGATATGGTCAGGAGCGCTCAAAACGCGCGCGAATATGTGCGCAGAGCTATCATGAAACAGCTTAAGTTGGGGCGGGGCAACGGTCCTTTGGGCATACCTTAATCAATATTGCTTGACAATATGTCGTATAAATGCCATCTTTGCCAAAGGGGTGGCAGCTTGTTATTGTTTGCGCGGGTGATAAAATCGCGGACTAACCACGCGGTATCTTCATCGCGGGCTGACCACGGGTTGTCTTCGAATGAATTTTCATATTCAAGCAAACGCGAAAGCTGTGGCACGACGTCGTTTGAAAGGGTGGTCACGTAATAAATGTCGCCGGACTCGTCCGCAATATATCGGTCAACTTGATTTTTTGCGATTATAGCGTCCATGGGCGCGAGGTTGACAAACGTATAGAACGCAAGCATGATGCACACATACACGCCGACAATATTGAATGTGGGGCGCATGACGTAACGAACGGTTGCAATCAAGCCCAAAATCTCGAAGCAGAGGAAGGATATCACCAAAAACCGCAGGCGTGTCATTCCGTAAAAGTCGATATACAGCCACATTCTATAAAACGAAGAGGCGAGGAGAACGGCGGTGACGAAGCATGAATATGCGAGAATCACGGTTTTATATTTTGCCCATTTGCCCGTTGCATTTCGGGTCAGGTTGATAATGGCGAATATCATTACAATGTTTATTATGCTTAAAATAAGCAGCTGGAAAAACCCCCGACGCGCGTATTCCGCATATGTTAGCCCTGCGGGAAGGGTCCCGATGCCCGTGAATAGGTATGTAATTTGAATTAGTACGAAAAATGTGTAAATTATGAGCACCAGCGTGGAAGTGATGTTGGTTATTAATAAATCCCATGAGTATTTAATTGGCTTATAGTCGATAAATTTTATTTTATCGGGTTCCATAGTCATATAAAGCAGCCCGGACAGATAAAGCCCGACGGCAACTCCGAAAATGAGCTTAAAGAAACTGGGCAAGGTTATTAAATCCGCTAGAAACCGCCAAAAATTTTCTATCATATTGGCGAAAACCGCGTCGGCGGATGAGAGCATCATAAGCAGTAAGATTAATATCGGGATTGAAATAAGAATACTTGTGGCAACTTTATACAGTATTCTGGTGTGTTTTGCGCTGCTAGAGCTTAACAATTCAAAAGGCTTCGAGAAAAAATACAACGGATTGAGAGTGTTGGATATTGTTCTCGATATAAATTCCGTTGAGCGCGGAAACTTGCCGATCAGCATTAGAGTCATGGCGTTGTACAGCAGAAAAATAGTTATAAAATTGAAGGTTTGCCATAGCGTCCCCGTGGATATAAAAGAGTTGAGAGAGATGAGAAACATGGGAATAAAAAGCAGAAGCGGTTTTCTCTTAGGAACGATGAAAAACAGCATGACGAATTGCAGGATAATAAAAATCGGCACGCTTATTGCGGCTTTTTGCGGTAAAACAAGGTAAATAAACGATACGGTAGATGCAATCCAATACAAGGTCAAATTTATTTTTTGCTCATGTGTCATACTAAACACCCCTTTTTGTATATTTTGTGTGCAACAGCTTATGCGCTTTTTTCCCGCCCGGTTCGCCGAGAAACTCCGAATAAAGCTGCTTGATTTGCGGATTTTCGTGTGAAAGGCGGAGAGATTTACTTTCGTCCGTTATATACAATGCGGCGGCACGTTTGCGTAGAACCTCCGCGTCATGCTGCAAATAATAGGGCTGCCCGCCTCCGCCGACGCAACCGCCGGGACACGCCATAACCTCGATTAGATGGTAATTAGATTCACCGCCGCGAATACGCTCGAAGATTGTCCGCGCGTTGCCCAGCCCGTTTGTGATGGCAAGGTTAAGTTTTTGCCCGCTGAGCGTAATTGTAGCCTCGCGGATGCCTTCGAGACCGCGCAGCTCGGTGAAGTCTATTTTCGGGGGCTTTCCGTCGTTCAGCCAAGCCGCTGCGGTGCGGACCGCCGCCTCAATAACTCCGCCCGTCGTGCCGAAGATGTCCGCCGCTCCGGAAGATTCGCCCATAATGCTGTCGAATTCCTCGTCGGGAAGCAGGTTAAATTGAATCCCGGCTTCATGCACCATGCGAGCCATTTCGCGCGTTGATATCACGTAATCGACGTGGTTAAATTCGGATTTCAGCTCCGGGCGCGCAGCCTCATATTTTTTAGCCAGGCAGGGCATCACGGAAACGACCACAATTTTTTCCGCCGGAATATTTAATTTATCCGCAAGGTAGGTCTTTGCGATTGCGCCGAACATCTCGTGAGGGGATTTGCACGTGGACGGGATGTTCAACAGCTCCGGGAATTGGTGCTCGATAAATTTAACCCAAGCGGGGCAGCAGCTGGTGAGCATCGGGAAAGGTCCGCCGTTTTTGAGCCTCGCTATGAATTCGTGAGCTTCCTCAACGATAGTGAGGTCGGCGGCGAAATTTGTGTCGAGGACCATGTCGAACCCCATGCGCTTGAGGGCGGCGACCATTTTGCCGGTCACAGATGTCCCTGGCTCCATGTCGAACAGCTCGCCCAATGCCACGCGTACTGCAGGAGCGGTCTGCACAATCACGAATTTTTCGGGGTTTTGAATTACGTCCCAAACCTCATGCGTATTGTCAACCTGCGTCAGCGCGCCTGTGGGGCAAACGGACACGCATTGCCCGCAAAAAGTGCAGCAGGTGTCCAATATAGGGTTATTAAAGGCGGTGCTGATGACGGTATCAAATCCGCGGTTGACCGTCGAATAAACGCCGACAGTCTGCACTTTATTGCACATGGTCTCACAGCGGCGGCAAAGCACGCATTTTTCGGGCGAGCGAACCAGCGCGAGAGAGGAAGTATCCTTAGGGTGTTTGGCGCGTCGCCCCGAATAATGAACATCGCGAATGCCCAGCTCCGCCGCGAGATTTTGCAGCTCGCAATGACCGTTGCGCTCACAGACAAGGCAGTCCTTAGGATGATTGGAAAGGAACAGCTCGACAATCGTGCGCCGCGCGTTGATGGCGCGGGGAGTGTGGGTGTGGATTACCATGCCGTCGACAGCCGTTGTAGAGCAGGCGGGCATGAGGTTTCGCCGCCCCTCTTGCTCCACCATGCAAACGCGGCAGGACCCGACCTGATTCACCATTTTTGTGTTGTGCAGGTCAAGGTGGCAAAGCGTGGGGATGTGAATACCCGCTTGTTTAGCGGCGTCAAGCACGGTCGCCCCTTCCTCGACGGCGATTTCTATATTATTAATTTTGATGTTTATCATGACGCGACCTCCAGTTAGACTTTACTAATAGCGCCAAACGGGCATTTTGAGTAGCAAACGCCGCACTTTATGCATTTTTCCTGTATGATGCGGTGTGTAACCTTGCGCTCGCCTTCAATGCAGGGGACAGGGCAATTTTTAGCGCAAACAGTGCATCCCGTGCATTTTTCGGGGCTTATTTGATAGCGCAGGAGAGAGGTGCATTTCCCCGCGGGGCAGCGCCGTTCCTTGACGTGCGCCTCATATTCATCGCCGAAGTAATTCATAGTCGAAAGAACGGGATTAGGCGACGTTTGCCCCAGCCCGCAAAGTGAGGTATCTCTTATAACCTCGCCCAGCTCGCGCAGGGATTTAAGGTCGTCCATAGTGCCGTGTCCGTTTGAAATTTTCTCCAAAAGCTCGTGCAGACGCAAATTCCCGATACGGCAGGGTGTGCATTTGCCGCAACTTTCGCCTACCGTGAATTCCAAATAGAATTTCGCCACGTCCACCATGCAGTCAGTCTCGTCCATGACAATCATGCCGCCCGACCCCATCATCGAGCCAATCGACTGCAGGTTCTCGTAATCGATGGGCAGGTCAAGCTCGTCGGCGGGGATGCAACCTCCGGACGGTCCGCCTGTCTGGACGGCTTTAAGCTTCTTACCGTCGCGAATTCCGCCACCTATCCCGAAAATAACATCGCGCAGAGGAGTCCCCATCGGCACCTCGGCAAGCCCGACATTGTTGATTTTGCCCGCCAAAGCGAACACCTTAGTGCCCTTGCTTTTTTCCGTGCCTATAGAGCTGAACCAGTCCGCGCCCTTTAGTATAATCTGCGGAATATTAGCGTATGTTTCCACATTATTTATGTTGGTAGGTTGATTCCAAATGCCGTGTTGGGCGGGAAAAGGCGGCTTAACACGCGGCTCTCCGCGCTCGCCTTGCACCGAATTCATAAGCGAGGTTTCTTCGCCGCACACGAAAGCTCCCGCGCCAAGGCTCATGCGGACTTTGAAATTAAAACCCGAGCCCATGATGTTGTTGCCGAGCATACCATACGAAAATGCTTGAGAAATCGCGGTTTTCAGCCTATGAACCGCCAAAGGGTATTCAGCGCGGATATACACCAAGCCCTCGTCCGCGCCGATAGCGTGCCCTGCAATTGCCATTGCTTCAATGACGGCGTGTGGGTCGCCCTCCATTAGAGACCTGTCCATAAACGCGCCGGGGTCGCCCTCATCGGCATTGCAAACGATATATTTCTTGTCACTTTCGGATTTTCGAGTAGCCTCCCATTTGACGCCTGTCGGGAATCCGCCGCCGCCGCGCCCGCGCAAACCGCTTTTCTTCACCTCTTCGATGACTGCCTCGGGCGACATCTCAAAAAGCGCCTTGCCGAGGGCGAAATAACCGTCGTGGGAAATATAATCGTCAATCTGCTCGGGGTTGATTTTGCCGCAGTTGCGCAGGGCAACACGCATTTGATTTTGATAGAAACCGATATTATGCTGTTGAGCGTGTTTTTCACCTGTTTGAGGGTCGATGTACAGCAAGCGGTCCACCACTTGCCCGTTTAAAATATGCTGATTCACGATGTCGTCGGCATCATCGGGGCTGACCTTAACGTAAAAAGTGTCGTCCGGAAAAATATTGACAATCGGTCCCTTTTCGCAAAATCCAAAACACCCTGTAGGAATGACCTGTATGCGGTCCTGCAAATTTTTTTCCGCAATGATTTTTCTGAAATTTTCCGCGAGAAAAATACTATCGGATGCCGCACAGCCCGTCCCGGCGCAGGTGAAAATTCGCCATTCCGCGGGCTTATGTTCGGATAAGCGCGATTTATGTTCCTTTAATTCTTTAAATGAATTGATTTTTACCATCCTTGCCCTCCGGAAGAAATGCCCTCAGTCTTGCACTTTTGTACGATAGAACGTACGTCCTCCGGCTTGACCCGCCCGAAGACCTTGCCGTTGACCGAAATGACCGGCGCGAGCCCACATGCACCCATACAGCGTATGGAATCCAAGCTGAACTGCATGTCCTCGGTAACGCCGCCTACGTCAATCCCCAACTCTTGCTTGAATGTTTCGAGTACCTCCGCTGCGCCTCGCACAAAACAAGCCGTGCCCATACAGACGCTTATTTTATACTTCCCTTTAGGTTTAGTGCTGAAAAAGGAGTAAAACGTCACAACGCCATACACCTTTGAGGAAGGCACGTTCAGCGCGTGGGCGATATGATTCTGCACGTCTTCGGGGATATAACCGAACAATTCCTGCGCGTGGTGCAGAGTGGTAATCAGCGCGCCTTCTTTGGTATCCAAGCCGTCGATGAATTTATTTAATTTTTGTAGTTTGCTGTCCATTTTAGACCCTCTTTGCAAAAGCTTCGTTAGTTGCGGTGTTAATCAGCTTGCGTACTCGATGGCGCGGAGCTCGCGTATAACGTGGACTTTAATTTGCCCCGGGTACTCCATCTCGCTTTCAATTTTCTTGACTACGTCCTTTGCGAGCATGACGGTGCTGCTGTCGGACATCGCTTCCGGCTTCACCATTATGCGTATTTCGCGCCCTGCCTGTATGGCAAACGAGCGGTCCACGCCCGTGAACGAGTTGGCGATGGATTCCAGCTGTTGAAGACGTTTAATATAAGTTTCAACATTTTCGCGTCTTGCGCCCGGTCGTGCTGCCGAAACCGCATCCGCTGCTTGCACTAGAACCGCAACAATTGTCTGTGGCTCGATATCGCCGTGGTGCGCCAAAATACCGTGAACAACGGCGTCATTTTCCTTGTATTTTTTGGCGATGTTTGCGCCGATTGTGACGTGCGAACCGTCCTGCTCCTGATCAATTGCCTTGCCGATATCGTGCAGAAGTCCCGTTCTTTTGGCAAGCATGACGTCTTCGCCGAGTTCACCCGCCATCAGCCCTGCCAAATGTGAAACCTCAATCGAGTGCTTGAGAACGTTTTGCCCATAGCTTGTGCGGTATTTCAAACGCCCGATTAGTCGGACAAGCTCCGGATGCAAGCCGTGTACGCCGGTGTCAAACGTCGCCTGCTCGCCTTCCTGTTTGATAATTTGCTCAACCTCTTTTTTGGAACGCTCAAAAGTCTCTTCGATTCGGGCGGGGTGAATCCTGCCGTCCACGATTAATTTTTCCAATGTAAGACGCGCAATTTCACGGCGAATCGGGTCAAATCCGCTTAGAATAACCGCTTCGGGAGTGTCGTCGATAACTAAATCAATGCCGGTGAGCGACTCAATTGTGCGAATGTTGCGCCCTTCGCGCCCTATAATGCGCCCTTTCATCTCGTCGTTGGGGATAGGTACAACCGAAACCGTTGTTTCGGCAACGTGGTCTGACGAGCAACGCTGTATCGCGCCGCTGATAATTTCACGTGCGCGTTTTTCCGCGTCCTCGCGCGCCTCATCCTCAATTTTCTTAACGGACTGTGCGGCTTCAAGACGGGCTTCACTCTTGATAGTTTCTATCAGCCCCGCTTTTGCCTCCGCCGCGGTCAGCCCTGAAATACGCTCCAACTCGCCGACTTGCTTTTTGTAGGTTTCCTCCGCCATTTTGAGCTTGTTTTCCAACTCCTCGGTCAATTTGCCCATCTCTGACGTCTTTTCTTCAAGCGCAGTAGTTTTCTTGTCTAATGTTTCCTCTTTTTGCACGAGTCTATTCTCTTGACGGGAAATTTCCTCGCGCCGCGTTTTGACTTCTTTGTCCGCCTCCGCCTTGTTTTTGATTATTTCCTCTTTTGCTTCAAGGAGGACTTCACGCCGTTTGTTCTCTGCTTTTGCTTTTGCCTGATTGATAATGTCCTGTGCTTTTTTTTCGGCACCACCTATTTCTGCTTCAGCTATTTTTTTACGGTAGGATATACCGAAACGAAACGCAGCGTATATTGCCGCCAACATCAATATAACGACCAAAAACGCCCACACGGGTGGTAAAGTAATCATTTAATCACCTCATCTATATATTGACTTGAAGGACATGCCCTCAAGCTCTTATATATATTTTATAGGTTTACGGACGATATGTCAAGGGAAATTTTTAAAATTATGCAATAAAAATACATTTTCCAACATATGGAAGGCATATTCATCTTGTAATGTGGTATAAAATCGGGGAAATACTTTCGGAATAACAGCCTGATTTTTGAGAGAATAAGAAACTGACAATGAAAATTATCGGCAATATTACAAAAATCACCGACAATCAAGCGGCACCCTTTTTAAATCACGTGATTTTACGTTTGATTTAAGGGTGCAGCTCAATTTGCCGGTGTTTTTGTAATTATTTTTAATTAAATTGTCGATTTCTTATAAACAAGACTTAGACAATTTCATCCCAACTGACGCCGTCATACTCATAAGTTTTTCCTGCGGATATGATTCTTGCGCCACGCTCAATATTAATATCAAGGTTCGCATCAAGAGCGGGAGGCGTATCACTTGCCATATCAAAGCCGTCGAGCGTTATTACACTGCCTTCGGCAATCGTAACGCCGCCGGCTGTGAGCGAAGAAATCAAGGTTAAAGCATTGGCTGAAAGAGTCACATTACCGTTGAGGCTCAGCTCATAGGCAGTGGCGCTCGGTGTGTTCCCGGAAGCGTTCAGTGTAGCCTTGCCGCCGGTTATGTTAAACAGCCCGGTAGGACCAAATATCGTCACAGGCGTCGTATCAGCGTCCGTTATTACTTTTGCGTTCGGATAAATCTCAATAGAGCCACCTGCCGCGTCAAACGAAGAGCCGCTATTGAAAGATATAGTAGAATTTGATTCCAGCGTAACCTTTGAGTTGTTTGCGAGCGCTACAGAACCGGAACCTACATTTAAGGTTGCGCCGTTGCTAACAAGCAAACTACCTTCAATCGACAGAGATGCGCCCGGGTCCAAAGAAACGGCAGCGTCAAGCGTCAAAGTATTTGCGTTTTCAACAATAACTGTTCCGGTAAGTGTCAATGCCTCAGCGACTTCAACATCCTTGCCCGCAAGCAACGCATCTTTCAAGCTGTCTTCATCTTTCACGGAAACAAGGGAAGGAGCGGCTGTTGCGCCGGGAGTTGGAGCAGGTGTCACAATACCGCCTCTGTGATTAGCGCGGTATTTATTGTACACAACTTGACTAAGCTCACCAAATGTAATCGGGTTTGACGGATTAAAATTACCGTTGTCGTCGCCTTTAATGTTCTCACTTTGCGTTAAAGAGCGGACATGAGGCAGAGCCCAATCGGCAATGGCGGAAGCGTCTTTGTAGGTCAAAACGATGGTGGAAGTGGTAGACATATTCCACGCGCGTGACAAAATAGTCATAGCCTCCTGGCGGTTGATGATGGCG
>JAISFC010000091.1 GCA_031263785.1 Clostridiales bacterium
TGGAAATGTTGCGGAAATATGAGAAAAAACAGGTAATTATGGTTGCGTGATTTTGCAGGGCTTCATGTCATGCGGAGCTTTTTTTCAAAAGTGTTACCTATCTATTGACTTTTAACAAAATAAAAAAACGTTTGGTACGTATTGTCAAGCCGGAAAACGGCTATTTTAAGGGGATTATCCCATTTTAGGGGAAATCTGTAATAATTTTGTAACAAAAACTTAACACAAAATTAACTTGCATTTTTTGTAGAATAGTGTATAATTAAAGTATGAGAGGATGGAATTAGTTTAAATGGCGACCATTGTGCGCGCAAAAGTGATAAAGGATTGAAAGCGTACATACTTTAAAATAAATAATGAGGGGGAAGTAAAATGGATGACACAAATTTTCAGGACATCGGGAATTCTATGGATGATAAAGCGCAGGGCTTGCTTAGCTATGCTTTTACGCCGAGTTTAAATAAGGTAGGCAAAGGCGTCGCGGACAAAATCTTCGACAGGTTTAAAAGCAAGGACGGCAAGATTAATTTAAAAGCGGCGATTGATGATTTTGATATTAAGAAGGTAAAAACTCGCGATAACGCGGTGGACGCGCTTGCGAGGGTTATGCGTTTGACGGAAGAAAACGAGCATGAGCGGCGCACGCAGAAGATTACCGATGACGAATACAAGGACAATCAGGAGAAGCTTAACGTGCAGAATGAGATTCTAAATAAATGGCTGGACGAGCAGCTTAGGAAGAACGGATTCAGCGATGCGGATATATATAGGATAGAAGAGGAAGCGCGAATCAAGGCGGGAGTTCCCGAAAACGCGCAGGCGAAGTTTAAGCAGGAGATTATTCAGCGCGACAAGCTGGCTAAGGAAACAATGATAAAGCTTAACGGCGAGCCGGAATTCCGTCAGATAGTGGAAAACGCGCAGAGGGCATATAAGACGGGCGACAGCGCGGAAATTGACAAGATAAAGGAAGAAATCGCGAGCTATGCGCGAAAAGCGGACGACAGGCGCAGTATTGCGGACGCATTGCAGAAAATGCACACCGACCCGACGCATCCGTTGAGCAACGACGGAGTGTTTAAACTTTTCGAGAAGGCAGTGGAATCTGTTGTAAAATAAAAAAATAAGTATGTAAAAATAAGCATGTATAGGGGGAAAAAAACATGGCAGGAGAGTATATCAGCGATATAAAATTGGGAGAAGTAGCGGGACCGTTGCGTCAATTGACGAATCCGTATACGTTCTTTATGATTCAGGGAAAAATTGCGGAATTGTTGAAAAGAATGAAAAAAATGAAGCCGGAGGAAATAAACAAGCTGGCTAAAGAGGTCCTGGAAAAAAACGAGACATTAATTGGATTAATTAGTAAAGAGCTGAGGAAGACTCGTTCGGAGCTTGAAAAGGGCAAAAGAATATACGCGGATATGAAAGAACAAACCTTGACTCAAGCGAAGGTAAAGCTTGATAATGATTTGTTAAAAATGTCTGAGATGGAAAATAATTTGGTTGAGCTGAAGAAGACCCTTCCTGCTGATGACCCGCGAATAAAGCAAGCGGATTTTGACCGAGAGGCGGCGATGAAGCAGCTTATTGCCGATGAAGCGAGAATCAAGCAAATGGAAGTGGATTTTGCGGCGGATAAAGGCATAGTCGATGAAATCCCCGCGCTTAGAGATATGAAAGCCGAATTGGCTGAACTGGAAAATGCGATAGGGTTAAATGAAAGAAATTTGGAGCGTTCGTTGGAGGTTCGCGCAACCGTGGAACCGCTGGCGAAAGATACAGCGCCGTTTAAATTGTGTGAGCAATTCAGGGGAGATCTTGAGAAAAACCCGCAGCTTTTTGAGGATTGGCTGCAGGAGTTTGAGAAAATATCGCAGCACACACAGGAGCTCATGGGCGGTAGAAGCGGTAACGAGATAAGCAAGATGTACGCAGCAATTAATTACACGAAGGACAGTCTTGCACCGGACAGCATAGAGAAGTCACTTGGCATGAGCAAAGCGGAGCTTGAAAAAATGTATGGCAAGGAAAGTTTGGAGAAGTTGGGCTACCGCAACATTGATGAGATGTACGAGGATTTGCAAGACATAGATAAAGCACTCAAAGGCATGGATTTGACAATAGAAAAGGACATAAACGGCAATGTGGCGTCCTTTGATTTAAAAAACGGAGTCATAAAATCACCAGACATTTCCGAAAACGACCAAGGCTCGCTTGGTAATTTCACCGGAACGGAAGCGGAATTGAAGGAGAAACTTAACATTCAGGCGGAGAAGGTTAAAGGTATGCGGGAAGACCTAAGCAGAAGGATGTTTATGCCGCAAAGCGAGATGCAGAGAGGGCATGTGCAAAATATGCTTACCTTGAGCAAAAAACTGAATGTGGAGGCGCAAACACTCACGGAAATGACCAAAAAGCTGGCGGTAATAGATAAAAGCTACGCTCCGAAGGGATCAAACTTCCCGGAGATTTTAATGAAGATTGCCAGCACAGTAACCGAGAAAACGACGGAAATAAACCGAGAAGGCAGAGGATAATCAGCGCATACGCGCATAATTGAATAATAAAACATGAAGGGATGAACGCTGTTATGAAAATAGTCAGAGAAGTAAAGCCGTTTGATTTAGCGGGTTTAATAATAGGGTTCATCGTGTTGATGTTCGCGACAATGAGGATGACGTCGGCAGGAGTACACACACCGCAGAAGCCCGGCGAGCCGGTTTTCATAACGGCGATGAGCTACATACCCGAAGAAGTGACGAACCACCCGTGGTCGATAGATTACAAGAACAAAACCGTCAGAAACGTAGGTATAGCCAGCGCGATTTGCTATTTAGTGGGCATTGCGTACTACCTCACCGAGAAGAAGACGCTGATGAAGGGCAAGGAGCACGGCACGGCGGAGTGGGGAACGCACAATGACATCGCGCCGATAATCGACCCCGACGACAATAAAAATATTTTATTCACGGCGACGGAGAAAATGAGCCTGGACACGCACAAAACCCGCAAGAACCTGAACGTAGTGGTTATCGGTGGTTCCGGTTCCGGTAAAACGCGATTCTTCGTAAAGCCGAACATAATGCAAGCAAACACCAGCTACGTCATAACCGACCCAAAGGGCGAGCTACTGAAGAGCACGGCGGGCATGTTATACGAGCAGGGGTATAAAATAAAGGTGTTCAACCTGATTGACATGGACCATTCCAACGCGTACAATCCGTTTAACTACATACGCGACGACAAAGACGTGTTGAAGCTGATACGAACGCTGATTAAGAACACCACACCACCGCAGGCGCAGCAGAGCGACCCATTCTGGGAGAAGGCGGAAACGGCGTTATTACAGTCGTTGGTTTACTATTTGTACAAGGAAGCGCCGACTGATGAGCAAAACTTCTCGATGGTTATGGAGCTTTTACGAGCGGCGGAGGTTCGTGAGGGGCAGGAGGACTTTGAGTCCGACCTCGACAGACTGTTTAAAATGCTTGAAGAGAAGGACCCGAATCATATAGCCCTGAAGCAGTATGCGATATTCAAGCAGGCGGCGGGGCAGACGGCAAAATCAATTTTGGTATCGACGAGTGTGAGGCTGGCGACATTTAACACCGACAACATTGCGGCGCTCACAATCGATGATAATATAGAGCTGGATAAGCTCGGGGACGAGAAGACGGTGCTGTACGTGGTAGTCCCGGACAGCCATGACACATTCAACTTCATAGTGGCGATGATGTACAGTCAGATTTTTGAAACTCTCTTTAACAAGGCGGATTTTGTGTACGACGGGCGCTTGCCGGTGCATGTGCGGTTCATGCTGGACGAGTTTGCGAACATCGGGCAAATCCCGGACTTTGAGAAGATGGTGGCGACGGTGCGAAGCCGTGAGGTATCGACGTCGATTATCATCCAGAACCTTGCGCAGTTGAAAAATTTATATAAGGACAGCTGGGAGAGCATCACCGGTAACTGCGACACAATGCTGTTTTTGGGCGGTCAGGAGCAGACGACGCTGGAATATCTCTCGAAGGCGCTCGGCAAAAAGACGATTGACACGAAGACGACGAGCAAATCCGGCGGAAAGAGCCGAAGCACGACGATAAATTTTGGGCTGCACGGGCGCGAGCTTATGCTCCCGGACGAAATCGGACGTATGCCGGACGACACGTGCCTCTTGATTATGCGTGGTATGCGACCGTTCCTCAGCAAGAAAATACAGCTGGAAAGGCACCCGAATTATAATAAGCTATATGATGGTAAGGGTGAGAGGACGTATGATTATCGCGACCATTTCAGCACGCCGTACGATGTGTTGGCGGCGTTTAGGAGGGAATCGCAGTAGGGCAAGAGAACAATAAGTGACAATAATTAATATTATATATAGCGCAAAAACGCGCAAGCGAGCTTAACTGCAGAACCGCGGGGGCTTGAAAGGGCGCCCCGGGAGCTACTTTGCAAATTGGGGGAGCAAATATAAAGGTCTATCAAGCGTGATGACGTCTAAGGGTGACAGAGGCGACGGTTTAAGGGCGGATAGCCGCATAATGATATTGCAAACCTCGTACTATCCGCCTTGCCGGCGGCAAATGTGCAGATGTTTAAAAATAGCAAAAAAATATTATACATAGAGGAGGAGATTAAGATGAAAAAACTAATCTCAAAAGTAAGGGAAAAAGGTTATGAATTTTGGGGAAGGACAGCATTGGCGACAGGCACATTGATTACGGCAGCTACGCCGGTACTTGCCGCAACAGAATTAAAATGGAGTATGCCGGATCAGTTGAAGAGCGTAATCACGTTCTTAGGCGGCGCACTGCAATTTTTGGGAATAGGTATAATTCTGTTCGGTGCAATTCAAATTGCGTTCGCGTTTAGAAGTGATGACGCGGAAGGTAAATCCAAAGGATTGAGAGCGGCTGTGTCCGGAGCTCTGGTATGGGCGATAGGTCTTGCTGCGAGCGCATTTGTAGTAGAAACACCGCAAGCAGTTTAAGTATTATAGCAAAAAGCGGAAGGTGAGTTTTGAGGGCGGGAGTCCGCCCTCAAGCGCCCATCGCTTGGTTGCTGATTGCCGGTTGTAATGTGAATACGAAAACAACGTAAAAAACGTAGGTTTGAACGTAGGTTTGTTAATTTTGCTCTAAATTATCGATTTAGAGGAGAATTAAAGGAGAGATACTTATGGGCGGAGGCAGCGCGCTTACTTCAATATTAATAAGCATGTTCGGCGCTTTGGGCATTGTAATAATCTTCATCGGTGCGGTTATAATCGCTTTGGGTTTCCTCCGAAACGACGGCTTTGAACAGGGCTGGAACTCGCGTAAGAAGCAGGGGCTTGTAACAGCCGTTTCGGGCGCGATGCTGTGGTCCATCGGTCAGCTTACGGGCTTGCTAAACGGCATAGGCGCGTTTGAAAGCGAAGTATTTCCGTTTATAGAGAATTACGCTCCGGGGCTGGCAATGGCGGTTATAGCGTACGGAATTGCGCAAATCGCGCTTAACATGATAAACGACGACTTAGGCAGCCGCACATGGGGCATACGATTAATGGTTGCGGGCGCGGCGATAAGCCAGATTGGTAATGTAGTTGACTTTTTGCTGAAAGAGTACATAAATACTCCGATATAATATGCGGAAGCGGGTGATGATTATGGGCAAAAAAATTATGAATATACATATATGCAAAAAAACGCTGTACGTGCTTGCCGTAATCTTCGCGGTGTGCGTTCCGTTATTTGGGGTATATCCCGTTGCGGCTGCTGCGATGGAGCCCGCGGATATTGCGAAAACGCTGCTGAAATACATGTTTGAATATATGGGGATAATCATAATCTTTATTGGAGCGATTCAATTGGCGTTGGCGTTTAGTCAGGAAGACGCGAACAGAAAAGCCAGAGCGTTGATGGTGTGTGTGACTGGCGCCGCGCTGTGGGGACTGACGAAAGGCATAGAGTATCTTTTCACGGGAGCGTCGGACACACCATCTGTGTCTAATGTGCCAGATCCGGAGATGAGGGGTTTAGTCGGCGATATTGCGAAATGGATTCCGCAGTTGGGGATAGTCGTGCTGGTGTGGGGAGCGTTTCAGTTTGTGCTGGCGTTCAAAAATGACAACGCGGGAGAAAAGATAAAGGCATTAAAGCTTATGTTTGCGGGCGGCGCGCTGTGGCAGATTGTAAACGCAATGAACATAATTTTAGGACCGGTAGTGTCTGGACCGCCAGGACCGTAGAAAATAAAATAAAAAATGTAAAAAATAAAAATTAATTATACAAGAAAGGCAATTACAACAGAGAACTTGCGCAAAAAAGCACGTGAGGGGAGCGAGATTCCATGAAAAAAATAATGGGGAGTTCTATTAAATTCAAAAAAGTAATGGTGTCAATTTTGTTGTGCCTGATGATGGTTTCGATGGTGAGTACACCTGTGTCTGCTTCAGTAGACTCGTGGAACACATTTAGAAATACGATGGGTGGTCGCTCAGGTGATTATGAAGGATGGTTAGAGAGAACTATCGAAAGCTCCCACGCAACGTTGTGGGATGAATATGATAATGGTGGGGTCCGCCTTGACAACTATCAAACGTGGTTAGAGAAGCATGACGCGGTAAAAGCTGCGTACCAAAGCTGGATGGAAGAAACGTATGTAGGGGCGGATCATGCTTTTTTGGACGGAAAATATAATGAATACATAAATGGTATGTATGCAGGCGGCGCCATATGGGTCCCTTCGTACTATGATTGGTTAGATGGCTTGGGACGAGATTCTTACACAGCTGCATACCAGGAATATATAAATGGCGGTCCAAGCGTTCCCGACAGTGGTGGTCTATTTACCGGCAGGATTGATCTCGGGATAGACTGGGGTACGCTTATATTTGGTGGACTATCATATAAAGATACGGTGATAAAA
>JAISFC010000013.1 GCA_031263785.1 Clostridiales bacterium
ATCAAATGGCTAAAGACGGCGATGTAGTATTGCTTTCACCGTCGTGTGCAAGTTTTGATATGTTCAAAAATTTTGAAGAGCGCGGAAATCATTTCAAAAGATTGGTAGAGGAACTGCGATGAAAGAACTTCTAAAAGATTTATCACAATCTATAAGTGTGAGTGGTGATGAACATGCTTTTTCCGATAAGCTGCTAAACATGTTTTCACCATTCTGTACGTCTGTAAGCAAAGACGATTTTGGAAATGTGCGCGCATATATAGATGCCGGCAGGCCCGAAACTTTGGTAATAGAATCGCATATAGACGAAATTGGGCTGATAGTCACAAAATGTTGCGATAATGGATTTTTAAAATTCACAAACATAGGCGGAATAGATGCAAAAATACTCCCGGCGACCGAAGTTATTGTTCATGGAAAGCAGGATTATTTTGGAATAATAACGGCACATGTGCCATCGGAAAATGACGGGAAGCCTTTACGTATTGAAGATTTATATATCGACATCGGTGTTGTGGATTCTAAAATAGAAGTGGGAGATTATATTTCGTTCAAATCTAATCCGCAGAATATGTTAGAAGATTGCATGATTGCAAAGTCGCTAGATAATCGCGTAGGAGTCGGCGTTTTACTTGAAACCGCTAAAGCATGTAAAGGCAAAAGCCTTGCGTATAATATTGAATTAATTTCGGCAGTTCAAGAAGAAATAGGGTGTCGCGGTGCGGAAATGATTTGTTTAAATGATAACGTTTCCGCGGTTATAGTTATCGATGCCACTCATGGGATTTCGCCCGTGGTTGACGAAAACAGCGGTTTCTCCTTGGATGAAGGTGTGGCAATTGGTGCGGGACCTTCGCTATCCCGCCAAATTACTCAAAAGCTAAAGGATATATGTCGTGAACAGAATTTCCCCTATACCGTGGAAGTCTGCGCCGGAAATAGCGGCACCGATGCTTGGAAATTTCAAACTAAAAACTGCGGGACTCCATGTGGTCTTGTTTCTGTACCGCTCAGATATATGCATACGCCCAGCGAGGTTGTCAATGTAAATACTTGTCGTCAGCTTGTGACTATACTTGAAAATTTACTCTTGAAAAGGGGTTGATATTTGTGAATTTTGAAATATTCTTATTTGGCATTTCAATTATCTCCGCCTACCTAATTGGCAGCATAATTCCCGCAATTTTAATTTCAAAATTACATGGCAAAGAAGATATTCGCAATGTCGGCAGTAAAAGCGCAGGCGCTACAAATGTCACACGAGCACTGGGTAAACGTCTTGGAGCAATGGTTTTTTTATTTGATTTACTAAAAGGATTTATAGCAATCTTAACCGCGTATTTTATTTATCGCCCTGCCGTTTTATATAGTGGGTTAGCAGTGATTATCGGTCATATTTTCCCAATTTTTTTTGCGTTTAAGGGCGGCAAAGGCGTTGCGACCTCTCTCGGTATATTAATTTTTATCGACTGGCAGGCAGCGCTCATCTCATTAATTGTATTTATCATTATAGTCCTATTAACGCGATACATATCACTTGGTTCCATGATTGGAATCGCCACATTTGCTGTCTCGGAAATATTATTAAATCGAACTACGGAAACAATAGGGTTCGCAATGGTTTTATCGCTTATTATCATTGCCAAACACAAAAATAATATCTTGCGGTTGCTTAACGGAACGGAAAATAGATTTTCATTAAATAAATCGAAGGAGCATGTACATGAGTAAAATAACGGTTCTAGGTGCAGGCTCGTGGGGCACGGCACTTGCCACAATCTTCGCCAACGCAAATCACGAGGTGCGACTTTGGTCGCGGAACATGAATATGGAACCATGCGTAAAAGGTTCGGAAATTATTATAAATGCCGTACCGTCGCACGGCGTACGCGAAACCGCTGAAAAGCTGAGCCCTTATTACGTGGAAAATCAAATTATAGTAAACGTTTGCAAGGGACTAGAGGAAGAGACATTAATGCTGCTGGCGAACGTAGTAAAGAACGAAATTAAAAATGCGGAAATTGCCGTAATGAGCGGACCGAGCCACGCCGAAGAGGTTTTACAAAATTTGCCTACGACCAACGTAATAGCCAGCACGAATCCCGATATATTAAAAAAATTACAAAAAATTCTTACAACGCCGCACTTTAGATTATATGCGAGTTCGGATATTATAGGCGTTCAAATCGCCGGAAGCCTAAAGAATATCATTGCAATCTTGGCAGGCGTATCTGACGGGCTTGGGTTTGGCGACAACACCCGCGCCGCATTAATGACACGAGGCATAGCCGAAATTTCACGCCTCGGCGTTGCTATTGGCGCGCAAGAAAAAACCTTCGCGGGGCTGGCGGGCATTGGCGACGTCATTGCAACTTGCACCAGTGTTCATAGCCGAAATCGCCGCGCGGGAATCATGCTCGCGCAAGGAAAGTCTCTTAAACAGGCGCTTGATGAAATTAAAATGGTAGTGGAAGGAGTGCGGACAACCACGGCTGCGTACGCGCTAAAAAATAAGCATCAGATAGATGCTCCGTTGATTTCTGAAAGCCATGCCATCTTGTTTAAAGGCAAAAATCCGCAAAAAGCGGTTGAAGACTTAATGACTCGTAAATTAAAATGGGAATAATTATTCGCGTTCCTGCCGTAGCATTGACCTGCGAAGCTCCCATAAATTTTCGGACAAATCTACATAGTATTCATGCGGATTATTAAACCGCTGAATTTCATCCCAAAGATGCGCTACCTGTGCCGTACAGCTTTTCTGTATTTCCTCAACACTCGGCGAGTCATACACGCGTTTACCTTTAGAAAAAATTTTTATTAATAATTGCTCAGCCGTAAAATTCGACATAATTTTCTTTTTCCACGTATAGTTAGGATTGAAAATTTTATAAGGACAAGCAATTTTTTCATCATGCAATGTCACAATGTCAGCCACCGCCATGCCATCGTCATTGGAAAACAATCTAAAAACATTTTTAAATCCCGGAGTTGTTATTTTACCGATATTCTCGCTTATTTTCATTTTCGGAATAATGCGACCGTCATTTTCAACCGCAACCAGCTTGTATACACAACCAAATACGGGCTGCGGGTACGCCGTAATCAACCGCTCGCCGACCCCGAATATGTCGATTTTTGCGCCGTCACTCACACATTCCTTAATTATGCCTTCATCAAGAGCGTTTGACGCAATTATCTTACAGTCGTTGAGCTCGTTGTTATCCAATAAAACACGTATTTTTTTACTCAAATATGTTATGTCGCCGCTATCAATGCGAACGGATTTTAATCTGTGACCGCGAGGCACAAGAATATCTTTGTGGATTTTTATAGCATTATATATGCCGCTTTCTAAGACATTATACGTATCCAAAAGGAGAGAGCAGGAATCAGGATATTTATCCGCATATTTAGAAAAAGCTAAGTATTCGTCGTCAAAAAATTGCACCCAGCTATGCGCCATGGTGCCAAATGACGGTATCCCGAATGCTTTTTCCGCCTCAACGCACGACGTTCCCGAGCAACCGCCTATAAATGCCGCCCGCGCCCCGTAAAGCGCACTGCTTTCTCCGTGTGCGCGACGAGCGCCAAACTCAAAAACGGTCCTGCCCTCAGCAGCCCGAACCATCTTATTAGCCTTAGTTGCTATCAAACTTTGATGATTCACATGAAGCAATAATATTGTTTCTAAAATTTGCGCCTGTATCATTGGTCCGCGTACAATAATAAGCGGTTCGTTGGGAAATACAGGCGTACCCTCCGAAATTGCCCAAATATCACATTCAAGCTTAAACTCCGCCAAATAAGCCAGAAAGCTATCGGTGAACATTTCTTTGGAACGCAGAAATTCAATATCCTCAGTTGAGAATTGAAATGTTTCAAGCCTTTCAATCACTTGCGCTAATCCCGCGGTAATCGCGAATCCTCCGTTTTCCGGTATACTACGAAAATACAAGTCAAAATAAGCGATTTTATTATAATCACCTTCGGAAAACAGAGCATTAGCCATTGTTAACTCGTATAAATCGATTATCAATTTCATTTTATGTATAGCTCCACATGGTCTTTATTGCCACTAAAACTAAAATTTAAACTGCCGTTTTCCATTATAATTATCTGAGATTCAGGAACACTATTTTCTATAAAATAGTCGGCAATCTTCCGTGCGCGAAGAAGCGCAAGCTCGTGTTCCCCTTCCGGTGATGCATATTTCCCTTTATTGCGCAAGGATGAATTTCCCGTTATGTACAACAGCTTTCCGGCATTGTTCTTTGTGTCAAAAACCGCCTTATCAAGAACAAACATCTGTGAATCCTTAATCTCCGCACTTTCATTTTCAAAAAATATATAAAAAGGTTCTTCTGCCAAAGTAACGCTTTTATAATTACTCATAACGGGCAATGCAGGAAGAAGTAACGTCACAGACAGTATCATTAAGAATGTGATTAGCGCGAAGAGAAACACCTTGCCAAATAAAGTTATCCTGTAACGATTTTTTTTCCTCTCCTGCTTCAACGCTTAATCACGCTCCGTTTTCGTCGTTATTTGCTACAAAATCCAAAGCAGCGCGAATTTTATGAATTTCAAAATCAATTGCCGCTTCTTGCTTTTCCTGCAACCGGGTGCGTTCCTTTACCTCTCTTTTGAGAACGGAAATTTGCTGTTCCAATTGAGAAATTTGCGCTTCTTTAGAGTTAACAACCTGTTCCGTCTTTTCTTTAAAAGCCGTCAGGAAGTTATTAATGTTATCAATTCTGGACAAACCGTCTGCAACTAACTCTTCAACGTTTATGTTAGAGACCTTCATGATATTTAATACAGATTGGCGTTTCAGATTAATAGACAAGGTGTCGGGCAACGACTTAGAAAATGCGTCAACAACAAAAATTGTATCCGTACCGCTTAGCGTCTTTCCATACGCCTTGTATAAATCACCGATTGAGTTGTATTTTTCCGTATTAAACTCATCCTGCACCGTCTGCTCAACCACAGGCAAAACGTCTGTATCATCCGCTTCGTACTGAACCTCTATATTGTCATTTTTCCCCTTTTTCGGCTTGCTTTCTTCAGCCGCCATCTCTTGACGGTACTTTGCGTAGATAGCTTCACGGTCTATAACCGGCAACTGAATTTCTTCCGGCTCAATAACATTTTGATATTCTACCTCGACGGCAGCGGCAATTTCACTAAGCTTTTGCACAGTAGACACCTCTCTTTGCATCTTTTTTAATTTCAAACCCGCATCAGATATACTTGATGAACCTAACTCCGCTGACAAATTCACATATGGTGAAGCAGCAACCTCAGCGGCGCTATCGGTAGGTTTATAGTAATTCTTAACGGTTGTCGCGCTCTTTTGAGGCTTTTTACTCGCCAATTCTTCAAATATGTTTTTTTCCGGCAAGTCCGCCTCGACGGAGCTTGGTGCCGCAGGTTTAGCTTTAGGTTTCGGTTTAACGGTTTTAGTCGTTTTAGAAACAACATTGCTAATCGATTCCTTTTCAGCCTCAACCGTATCGGTATTTGGTGAAAAATGCAACACAAATTCCTCCTTTGTTTCAGGAGCAGTGGCAACCGTAGTTTTTGACTCCGCCGCCGCCGTTGCTGAATTTTTTTCGTTTACTTCATCAATTGCGTCTTCTTTTTGAATAATTCCCAATCGTTCAAGCAAATTTTTGTCTTTCAAACAAAATCACCCTCAAACATATAATATTTGTTTTATCCATAGTAATTTATATAAAATCATATTTGTCATTAGTTTGCTTTTTAAACAGTTCAAATATACGCTCCATGGCTTCTACGTCTTCGATAGGTTCTAATACTTTTTCGCCATTTTCGTTCAGCACTTCTTGCATGATAAAAACATCGGACGGTATCGTCCCGTCATCGTTTTCTTCGATTTGCTCGTTTTCATCATAAGCAGTGAGAAGAAGATAGTTTTTTCCACTTTCGGGAATAGTTGCAAGTAGCTCAAAAAGCATACTTTTACCTTCATCATCAAAAAGTTCGACGATTTCTATTTCTTCCTCATTAGTCGCCTCTCCTGCTGTTTTTTCTTTGTCAGTCATTTCGTTTCCTCCTCAAATTTAAATTTATTTATTTTTATCAATATAATTTTGCAGTATAATCACGGCGGATACCATATCTATAATTTTTTTACGCTTTTTTCCGTAAACATCACATTCATTTAAAAACCCTCCGGCGCTAACGGTAGACAACCGCTCATCCATATATTTTACGGGAATTTCGGATTTTTCCTCCAGCTTTTCCCCGAATTTCCGCGTAATGATTGCGCGAGCTCCCAACGTTCCATCCATATTCACCGGCATACCAACAACTATTTCATCTATGTTATTTTCTTTAGCAATAACCATTAACCTTTTTATTATAACCAATTTATCCCGTTCTGTAATTGTTTCGAGCGGCTGAGCGGTTAACCCAAGCTCATCGGAAATAGCAACGCCGGTTCGGCTGTTTCCAAAATCAACGCCTAAAATACGCATTTCCGCCTCCCACTAAAGATAATATCACATATTGAAAAAAAAAGCAAGTTTTTTTTAAAAAAAGTATTGACAAATTTTTCAATATATTATATAATCACTATGTAAAGTCATTAAGCTTTACAGTTGCACTGCCGGCAACAGTGACGGCAAACGTAAATCAAGGGGGATTGATTATGATTAAAGATGTATCCATGACTATGCTTTTTGACATGTATGGTTCTTTTTTGACCGAAAAACAATCCGAAGCCGTTGATTTATACTACAACGAGGACCTGTCGCTATCTGAAATCAGCGACCATCTGGGAATAACCCGTCAAGGCGTACGCGATTGTATAAAGCGCGGTGAAGCTACGTTATTGGAGACAGAACACAAAATAGGGCTTGCTAAGAGGTACAACAGTCTATCCGCGACGTTGGACGTACTTAAAACCATGACAAATGAACTAAATTTTATGGTTCAAAGCAATGAGTCAACCGCACTGATTGAAAAAATGGAATCTATGAAAAAAACTCTTGAGGGTGTGATGAATGGCTTTTGAAAGTTTATCTCAAAAACTGCAAAACGCTCTGAAATCGTTGCGCGGCAAGGGCAAGCTTAATGAAAATGACATAGAAAACGCTATGCGCGAAGTAAAACTTGTCTTGCTGGAAGCCGATGTGAATTTTAAGGTGGTCAAGGATTTTATTGCCCGCGTTTCACAAGAGGCAAAAGGCGCTAAGGTCATGGAATCTTTGTCGCCCGCGCAAATGGTGATTAAAATTGTTTCCGACGAAATGGCAAGGCTTATGGGCGCGGAAGAGGCTAATATTAAATCGTTGCCACTCGACGGGTCCCAACCGCAAGCAGTCAATATAAAGAATATAAACTTTGCTCAAAATAAGCCAACCGTCATAATGGTTGTCGGATTGCAAGGGGCAGGGAAAACTACCACTGCAGCGAAATTAGCGTCATTGTTTAGGAAACACGGCAAAAATCCACTTTTAGTGGCATGTGACGTCTACCGTCCGGCAGCGATAAAGCAGCTGAAAACCTTAGGAAAACAGTTGACTATTCCTGTCTTTTCAGTTGAAGACAACCAAAACGCACCCGAAATCGCTAAACAATCGCTTGAGGAAGCTCGAAAACACGCCAATGACGTAATAATACTTGACACGGCGGGACGGCTCGATATAGATGAGGAGCTTATGGACGAACTGGTCGATATACGCCGGATTGTTGAGGCTTCCGAAGTTCTACTAGTTACAGACTCAATGATGGGGCAGGAAGCTGTAAGCATTGCTAAAAATTTTGATGAACGCTTAAATATTGACGGAATTATTTTGACCAAGCTTGACGGAGATGCCCGCGGCGGCGCAGCGCTTTCACTTAAGTCTGTCGTGGGGAAGCCGATTAAATTCATCGGAATAGGCGAAAAGCTCAACGATTTGGAGATATTTTATCCTGAACGTATGGCAAAACGCATATTAGGTATGGGCGATGTTTTGACCTTGATTGACAAGGCTCAAGAAGTCTTTGACGAAAAGCAAAGTTTGGAAATGCAGTCAAAGATGGCGCAACAACGGTTCGATTTAGACGATTTCCTTGTGCAGCTAGAACAACTGCAGAAAATGGGTCCGATAAATCAGCTGGTTGACATGCTACCTGCTACTTTTAACAAAAAGCAACTTGCAGTCACTGACGTCAATGATCAGAAATTTGTGAAAATTAAAGCGATAATTCAATCTATGACTCCCAAGGAACGGCAGGACCCGTCAATAATAAACGGAAGCAGAAGGACAAGGATTGCAAACGGAAGCGCTACAAAAGTGCAAGACATAAACGCTCTGCTGACTCAATTTGAACAAGTGAAAAAAATGGTTAAACAAATGAATAATCAAAATAAATGGAGGAAAGCAAAATGGTAAAAATCAGACTTAAAAGAATCGGCGCAAAGAAAAACCCTTTTTACCGCATTGTTGTTGCTGACGGACGTTATCCGCGTAACGGCAAATGTATTGAGGAAATCGGAACTTATGACCCACTCAAAAACCCACCGCTCATCAATGTAAATCTTGAAAAAGCTTACGCGTGGGTTAAAAACGGCGCTCAGCCCACCGACACAGTTAAAAGTATACTTAAACGAGCAGAAACTGCAAATAAAAAGGAGAGTGTAACGGCATGACAGAAATTCTAGAGTATATTGCAAAATCACTGGTGACACACAAGGATGACGTATCAATACGAGTTGAAGAAACCGAAACTACAACCGTCCTGCATTTGACCGTCCATCAAGAGGACATGGGACAAATTATCGGCAAACAGGGGAGAGTTATCCAAGCAATACGTTCTATTATCAAAACGGCTTCCCGTGGCATGGATAAGCGTTATTTAGTTGAAATTGACGAATGATGCCTCCAACCGAAGAAGATGAAATGATGGAAGTAGGGGTTGTTGTTGGTGTACATGGCTTGAAGGGCGAATTGAAATTTCAACATTGGTGTGACGATTGCAGCACTATAAGTCAAGTTTCAAAATTATTTGATAAAGATGGCAAGGCTTTTACCCTTACAAAAATAAAACCGCATAAAAATATTGCTTTGCTTAAGCTTGACGAAATTAATACAGTTGATGATGCTATGCGTCTGCGCGGGGAAGTGTTCCGGGTGCTTAAATCGGAGCTCGGTACGCTTCCTGACGGCGTATATTATTTGAAAGACCTTTTGGGAATTAAAGGTCATTCTTCCGACGGACAATCCATAGGCAAACTAACAGATTGGCTTGAAATCGGTGCGCGAAAAATATATGTTTTCGTCGATGATGAGGGCAAGCAATCGCTCATCCCTGCCAATCCGTTTTTTGTTAAAAATATTGATTTGCATGATGGTATAATGACGTTAAATCTCATTGAGGGGCTTATAGAATAGGAAGAGTTATGTAGAAGGGCATTTGCTAACGGGAGGGATGGTCAATTAGATGAAGTTTGATATTTTGACTCTTTTCCCCGAGATGTTCAGTAATGTTATAGATAAAAGCATCCTCGGCAATGCGAAAACGAAAGGGCTCGTTGAAATAAATTGCATTAATATACGGGATTTTTCAAAGAATAAACATAAAAAAGTAGATGATTATACATATGGCGGCGGCGAAGGTATGGTTATGTCTCCGCAACCCGTTTACGACGCTTTTAAAAGCATAGACGGCGATGCTTTGGTTATATACCTCACCCCCAAGGGCAGACGATTCGACCAGAAATACGCCGAATTTCTATCAAAACAAAATCATGTTGCGCTTCTATGCGGACACTACGAAGGCATAGACGAACGCGTGCTGAACAAAATTGTTGATATTGAGCTTTCTTTGGGTGATTTTGTTTTAACGGGCGGTGAAATTCCCGCTATGGCAGTTGTGGACGCTACTTGCAGAATGATTCCCGGAGTTATATCTCCCGAACCGGAAAATATTAATGAATCGCTTTACAACAGCGTTTTGGAGTATCCGCAATACACCCGTCCTGCTGAATTTCACGGAGAATCAGTGCCGTCGGTGCTGCTAAGCGGTAATCATCAGAAGGTTAATGAGTGGCGTACTGAAAAATCCATTGAACAGACACTAAATAAGCGCCCGGATTTATTGGAAAGCAGGAGAATAGGCATTTTAGGCGGCACCTTTGACCCTATCCATATTGGTCATTTGCATATCGCGGAGAAAGCTTTAAGCCTTTACAACCTTGACCGAATACTTTTTATTCCGTCTAATTCGCCGCCTCATAAAGATAATAACAACATAACAAGTTCTCTACATCGAATGAATATGGTAGCAATCGCTATTGCGGAAAATCCACAGTTTGAGCTTTCCACTATAGAGCTTCAGCGCGATGGCATAACTTACACTATAGATACTGTAAAAGAGCTTTTATCCGCATATCCGAACGATAAGTTTTTCTATATTATCGGCGAAAAAGAAGAGGAAATAATGACATGGAAAAACGGTGAAGATTTACTAAAAATGATAGAATTTATTTTCCTTCCGCGTGAATTGAACATATCATCTACCGATGTGCGGGAAAATATGAATAGATACTTGCTACCTAACAAAGTATTCGATTATATTAAAAAGCATGGCTTATACATGAATTAACGGAGGCGCGCTATGGACTATAATGCTCGTGAAATCGAAAAAAAATGGCAGAAAATATGGAAAAATAATAATACATTTAAATTGAATGATAAAGACGTAAAAAAGCCGTATTATGTGCTGGAAATGTTTTTTTACCCGTCAGGTGACCTTCATATGGGGCATGTCAGAAATTACACAATCGGCGATGTCGTGGCACGGTATAAGAAGCTCAACGGTTTCGACGTGCTGCATCCAACTGGTGCGGATGCTTTTGGTCTACCTGCAGAAAACGCCGCAATTAAAAATGGCATTCCGCCCGATAAATGGACTAAGGATAATATTGCGAGTATGTATGAGCAGCTGGCGCGTTTAGGTATTTCTTACGATTGGGATCGGACGGTAGAAACCTGCAACGAAGATTACTATAAATTTACTCAATGGATGTTTTTACAGCTTTATAATCACGGTTTAGCATATAAGAAAAAATCGCATGTCAATTGGTGTCCGTCTTGCGAAACGGTCCTTGCGAATGAACAAGTTGTCAGTGGGTCATGTGAGCGTTGCAAGCACGAAGTGGGCAAAAAGGACCTGGAGCAATGGTTTTTTTCAATCACTGAATATGCACAGCAATTACTGGACGATCTAGACGAATTGAAGGATTGGCCCGATAAAGTTAAAACCATGCAGGCAAATTGGATTGGACGCAGTGAAGGTGCGGAGGTCGACTTCGCCATCGACGGCAGTGATAAAAAGCTCACTGTATATACCACCCGTCCGGACACGCTTTTCGGCGTCACATACGCTGTTATCGCGCCTGAACATCCTTTGGTAACGGAGCTTATTAAAGATACGCCGCAAGAAGACGAATGCCTTAAATTCATAGATGATGTGCAATTTTCATCTGAAATTTCTCGCACTTTTGCCGATACGGAAAAATTAGGAGTGTGGAGCGGCAGATATCTTATCAACCCCATAAACAATCGCAAAATCCCTCTTTATTTGGCGAATTACGTTTTAATGAATTATGGAACGGGCGTGGTGATGGCTGTCCCTGCCCACGACCAACGTGATTTTGAATTTGCAAAAAAATATAAGCTGCCTATTGAAATAGTAATTCAGCCCGAAGGCGAAAATGTAGATTCGCATACTCTTACTAAAAGCTTTGAAGCTGAAGGTGTTATGTGTAACTCCGGCAAGTGGAATGGCTTGCCAAGCAAACAAGCGCTTGAAGAAATCATTGATTATATAGAGGAAAATGACATCGGAAGACGCTCTGTCAATTTCAAATTACGGGATTGGCTTATCTCCCGCCAGCGATATTGGGGCGCGCCTATTCCGATTATTTACTGCGAAAAATGCGGCATTGTCCCTGTGCCTGAAAGCGATTTGCCCGTCCGACTTCCTTTGCATGTGCCTTTGAAGAAAAAGGGCGTATCCCCATTGACGGATTGTGAAGATTTTATTCATGCAACCTGCCCTAAATGCGGCAAAATCGGCAAGCGCGAAGTGGATACTATGGATACTTTTGTGTGCTCATCATGGTATTTTTTGAGATTTTGCGACCCTCACAATGAAGATTTGCCCTTCTCAAAAGAATTAGCTGATAAATATATGCCTGTTGACCAATATATAGGCGGAGTTGAGCATGCTATTTTACACCTTCTTTATGCGCGTTTTTTTACAAAAGCTCTTAAAGATTTCGGATACGTCTCATGCTCCGAGCCTTTCAAAAATTTGCTCACTCAAGGGATGGTATTAAAAGACGGGGCTAAAATGTCTAAATCTCTGGGTAATGTTGTCAGTCCCAATGATATTATAAGCAAATTCGGCTCAGATACTGCCCGTTTATTCGTTCTGTTCGCCGCGCCGCCCGAAAAGGACCTCGAATGGAACGATTCCGCTGTCGAAGGCTTGTACAGATTCATTAATCGCGTTTGGCGTATTGCGGAAAATTATCTTAACGGCGAAAAGAATGATTATGACACCGAGCATGACAAAGCTCTTAATTATTCGCTCAATTCCACAATAAAAAAGGTTACAAATGACATTGAACGGTTCAATTTTAATACCGCTATCAGCTCTATAATGGAGCTTGTGAATGAAATTTATTCATATAAAGATAAGAACCATAATGTCTACAATAAAAATATAATGGACAATGTGCTAGATAAATTGACTATCATGTTAGTACCGTTCATCCCCCATGTTGCGCATGAACTGCGCGAATTGTTGTCGCTACAGGGCGACGTACAGTGGTGCCGGTACGACGAAAAAGCACTGGAGCTGGATACGATAGAAATTGTTGTTCAGATTAACGGCAAAATGAAGGGCAAATTGATAGTAAATTCCGATGCGGAATCCGAAGAAATTAAAAATGCCGTGCTTCAAGATGAAAAATTTAAAGACTTGATTAGCACGTCCGCTATTAAAAATATAATAGTCGTTCCTAAAAAGATTGTAAACATCGTTTTATAGAACGGAGGAGTATATATGCGGTTGCAAAAGAAAAATCAACGTTTATATATTTTGGCGGGATTGGTAATCCTCTCACTGTTTTTAGGTTTTCGCATTGCGACATCCTTAGAGGGTGTGAATGCAGAAAGTATTTTTATTCGATTGGAAGCCATAATCGATGCTCTAAGTTCCATACCTAAACGTCCTTTTTTTATCAAATTCACTCTCGAAGTGGCAAAAACGGGATTTATTATCGCATGTTTTATATTTTTGCCTCTTGCAATATTTTTGGCACAAAAACAAATTCTTTCTTGGAAATGGGATGCTTATTTTGATTTAAAACGCAAGAAAAACAAAATCAAACCAAAGGGTTTAAAGGTAAGCTCCGATAAATTCTCGGCATCAAGCGCTAATGAAATGATTGGATTAGAAGACATAAAAAGTGAAATAAATCAGCTAATTAACTATAGTAAGGTTCAACGAATACGTCGCCGCCGCGGGCTTTCGGCAAATAGCCTGAATCTTCATCTTGTTTTTTACGGCAACCCCGGGACAGGCAAAACTGTAATGGCACGTTACTTGGCTCGCGAGCTCAAGAAAAATAAAATTTTAAAAACAGGGCAGCTCATAGAAGCGGACCGCTCAATTATGGTCGCTCCCGGTCCGGGTCAAACTGCTCCGCTGGTACACGAGGTGGTTGAAGCCGCATTAGGCGGCATTCTGTTCATTGACGAGGCATACACTTTAACCGCGTCCAGAGATTCGTACGGTCTTGAAGCGGTCAACACACTTCTTAAGCTTATGGAAGATTATAAGGATGATTTGGTAGTTATCGTTGCCGGATACGACGATTTAATGGAGGATTTTGTTAATTCTAATCCCGGGTTGCGCTCACGATTTACAAAACACTTTCATTTTCGCGACTATAATGCAGTGGAGCTTGTGCAAATTTTTGATATTCTATGCAAAAAACGCGACTATACTTACTCCGAGGATGCCGCCACCGCTTTATTAGCTTATTTTCAAGATATAATCGACCACAAAGACGAAAATTTTGCAAACGGTCGTCTGGTCCGCAACATATTTGAAGAAATCATTGCTAAGCAAGCTATAAGGGTTGGCAATGGGCAAAACCTTTCCCGCGCGGCGCTGATGATGATAGCGGAAGAGGATGTAACCGCCGTTTCTTTAAAACATACATAACATCCACGACACATATAAATTTTACATGATGAATTATATTTGGGCTGGGCTAATTTTAATTTCCATAGTTGTCGGCACACTTACGGGCAGAATTGACGCAATTACTAACGCCGCCATACAAGGCGCGGGTACGGCTGTCACCACCGCGATTACACTATTGGGTATAATGAGCCTGTGGAGCGGACTTATGAATATCGTGCAGCAATCAGGGTTGATAAAGTTTTTCGCAACGCTATTGCAGCCGCTCACTAAGCTTATCTTTCCTAAAATACCGCAAAAATCCCCTGCAATGAACGCCATAGTGATGAATATGTCCGCCAATTTGCTCGGCATGTCCAATGCCGCAACGCCGCTTGGTCTGTTAGCTATGAATGAGCTTGCCAAAATCAGCAACAGGCGGCTTGGAGTGGCATCCGACGATATGGCAATGTTCGTAGTGATAAATACGGCTTCCATACAGTTGATTCCCGCAACAATCATTGCAATAAGGCAAGCAGCCGGCAGCGCGAATCCTTATCAAGTAATTATACCTATCTGGATTTGCAGCTTATCCGCCTTAATCGTGGGGGTGTGCGCGGCGAAATTTTTCCAGAATATGGGGCGCAACCTATGGAAATCCTGAATGTAATCTCCATTTATATAGTCCCTTTTATGATTTTCATCATTATTGCGCACGGAATTATAAGACGGGTGGACGTATTTTCGAGCTTCCAGAAAGGCGCAAAAAACGGGCTGGAAACAGTTGTTCAAATCCTGCCCGCTTTGCTTGCGATTTTCGTAGGTATTTCAATGTTCCGAGCTTCCGGTACACTTGATATAATCGCAAATTTTATGTCGCCAATTTTGAATTTTTTGCACCTGCCCGCGGAAGTTTTGCCGCTTGCGCTAATGCGTCCGATTTCGGGAAGCGCATCTGTGGCTATAGTAAGCGACCTAATCAACACACATGGCGCAGACAGCATAATCGGGAGGATTTCGTCGGTCATGATGGGGTCTACCGAAACCACTTTTTACACGCTGGCAGTTTATTTTTCAAGCATAGGAGTTCACGATTCACGCTGGACCGTCAAGGCGGCGCTGCTAGCGGATTTGACCGGGATTTTGGCGAGTACATGGATTGTGAATTTTTTCAGCGCCTAAAGAGGGTCCAGGCATTGTTATATGTTATTTCCGCAATCTCATCATAAGCTATATTGCGGATTTCAGCGATTTTTTCCACAACATACCGCACATACCTCGGGTCATTGCGCATTCCCCGAAAGCCTTGAGGCGCAAGATAAGGGCAGTCCGTTTCAATTAAGATTCTATCAATAGGGACAGCTCGTGCGGCATCGACAAGCTCTTGGGCATTTTTGTAAGTCAACGAACCGCCAAAAGCGCAATACATCCCTATATTACAAACCTCAGCCGCAAAATCCGCATCTCCCGAAAAGCAATGTATCACGCCGCGATTAACTCCGGCTTCGCGCAAAATGCTCAGACAATCATCATGTGCGTCCCGGTCATGCACAATGATGGGCAGACCCAATTCCTGCGCTAATTCAATTTGCCGCTCAAACCAATATTTTTGTTTATCCTTATAAATGTGATTATCCTTATGATAATCCAGCCCTATCTCACCAATAGCCAGCACTTTAGGGCTTGCAGCCAGGTTTTTAAGCGTTTCAATATCCTCGTCGGTCATTTCCTTGGCTGAATAAGGATGAGCGCCTACAGCAGCATAAATCATGTCGTACCGCTCCGCAAGATTCACCGCCAGCTTGGAATACGCCACATCCTCGCCGACATCAATAACATTACCTATTCCCGCGTTTTTAAAGGAATCTATCAATTGATCACGGTCTGCATCAAAAACGCTTTCACTCAAGTGCGCATGTGTATCAAATAGCATCTAACGCCTCCAATTCCTCGTCAACATTAACCCGCGGAAACAACATTTCTTTTTTGTGAGTTTTGTATGACTTCCCGTCCCAGCCTATCTGCGAATCAATTTTATCCGCAGTTTCAGGCATAATCGGAGCAATAAGCTCTTTAATAATGCGGATACCTTCAAGTAAATTAAACATCACGCGCTGAAGCCGCAATTTTTGCTCATCGTCCTTCGCTAAATCCCACGGCACGGTTATATCAACATATTTATTGCAATGCGTCACCAATTTCCATATTTCCTGTAACGCGTTGGCAATTTTAAAATCATCCATCAACGTGTAGGTGTTCTGAACAACGCTCTTTTGCAACGACAAGAATAGCTCGTCCTGCTGCTCATTTTCCACCCCTCCGGGAGAAACGGCTCCATTGAAATATTTCTCCGCCATCGCACACGTCCTGCTGACTAAGTTACCCAAATCATTCACCAAATCATTGTTTAAGCGCCACAAAAATTGCTGAGCCGAAAACTTCCCGTCATCCCCATATGGTATCTCACGCAAAGCATAATACCGCACCGCGTCCACACCGTATCGGTCAACAAATATGCGTGGGTCCGCCGTTATCCCCTGACTCTTGCTCATTTTACCGCTTCCGTCACCAATCAGCAACCAGCTGTGAGCAAAAATTTGCGATGGAAGAGGCAGGTCAAGCGCCATAAGCAAGCATGGCCATATAACCGCATGAAAACGCAGGATGTCCTTACCCACCAAATGCACCGTGGGATCGCCCCAATAATGCACTTTTTGTTCATCATTCAGCGCATTATAGTAATTAGTCAGTGCATCCAGCCAGACATAAATAACGTGCGATGAATCAAACGGAACCTGTATGCCCCAATTAAAAGTTGTGCGGGAAACACATAAATCTTCAACCCCTGAATCAATGAAAGATAGCACCTCATTTCTGCGTGAAATAGGTTTTATGAAGTTAGGATGCGTATCAATGTGTTTGCGTAAACGTTCCGTATAATTGGATATTTTGAAGAAATAACATTCCTCATGCGCTCGCTCAACTGCGCGATGACAATCAGGGCAGATTTGTTCATCGCCCAGCTGCGTAT
>JAISFC010000025.1 GCA_031263785.1 Clostridiales bacterium
CAAGGCGATTTACGCAACGCAAGGCGCGGCGCGGCGGAATATTTACATATCTTGCAGGGGGCGGACGGAGCATATTTGCTATCAGCGGACCCGACCGTACCGCATAATCGAAATTGAAGATGCGGTGGCGGAGGATATGCTCGCGTATATTGGCTCCAAATGCGATGTAAAGGCTAGTGTTGAGGCTCCGCGGGGCAGCAGTAGCGGGCTTAATTTGCTCAAAATTGAACTGACCAAAATTGAGGAACAAATTAAAAATCTGCTCAATATGGTGGCAAACGGGAATCCCGTCACTCATGAATATGTAAATCGGACGATAGCCGCGCTGGACGCGAAAAAGAAAAAAAATATGCAAAAAATCGCCGCCCTTAAAGTCGAAACAAAGTCCGCGGCTGATAAATGGAATGATATAACTATGCTTAAAATCATAAGTGATTGGGATAAGATGGACGTCAGCGGTAAGAAAAAAATCGCTAAAACGGCTATTGATTATGTGAGCATCGACAATGACGGCGTTTTTGTCAAATACAATTGATAACGTATCAGCCTTATATTAGTAGAAATTAACCGTTAACCCTTCGTTGGCGATAATCACATTGTCAATGGCGCACTCGGCTATGCGTTGCTTTTTTGCAATGCTATAGTCCTGCCAATTTCCCAATACATCGGAAATGTCAATCCCATCAAGCGGACTTTTTGCTTGTTTAGCTGTAATATCGCTGATTTTTAGGTGTTTCTCCTTTTTCTCGTTATCTAATTTGCTAATTAGCTCATCGATGTATTTAATGGTTGTTATTTCACTATTCGCCATCGCCGTAATAAGCAACTGAATTTGCTCATCAATCTTAGTAATTTCGATTTTCAATTGATTAATGCTTGCGTCTGTTTTATCTTCTCTTGTCGAAATTTGCGTTTTCCCGCTGAGGAAATTCAAAAGTTCAGTTTCAACTTCTCTCTCTACTTTTGCAATTTTATAGGCGGTTGTACGGTTATAACAAATATGCTCAATTCTGCCTCTGCAAGTGACATAGATGTTATCTCTATTTTTCCCCGCCGTTATAACCGCCGACTTGCCGCAATAGGGGCATTTCATCAGCCCCACAAGCCAAGACTTTTTGTTGGCGACGCTCTTGTTTCTGCCGATGCTCGTATTTTGCCCTCTAAACGCCATTTTGCGCTGACATTTAAGCCAGGTAGAACTATCAATGATGCCGTCGTGAAGCGCGACCGTCGCATGGCACAACGCCAACGCTTCGTCGCTAAAATGGCACTTAGTCACGCCTTTCCTATCGCCGTAGAGATACAAGCCTTTTTCGCCCGTGTAATCGTCAACTTCGTTATTCATTTTTACATTTTTTGCCATATAGTAGTTGTAAATATCGCTATCCGCCTTAACATAAAATGGATTTTTAAGAATCCGCCCAACGAATGTATGCGTGAAATTGCGCGGAATATCGGGGTTGTCGGTTAGCCTTGTCGCAACGTTGAGAAGCGTGGATTTATCCTCATTTGCGTACATATCAAAAATCGTCCGCACCACTTGCGAAACCTCAAATTCAGGCTCATAAGTGTGCGTTTTTTTGCCCAAATGAATAGTATGGATTTTTTTGTAGCCGTAAGGCGTCATCCCCGACAAGCCAAAAGCATTCGCGCCACGGGCATAGTAGTTGTCTTTTATACGCATTTGAATAGTTTCACGCTCTAATTGGGCGAATACCATAACGATATAAAGCATCGCTTTGCCAATCGGCGTAGAAGTATCGAAGCTTTCGCTGACCGACACAAACTCAACATTATACTCCGAAAATGTCTCCATTATCTTGCCAAAGTCCACAATCGCGCGGCTTATGCGGTCTATTTTATAAACGATAACTTTATGGATTAATCCGCTTTTAATGTCTTTAATCAAGCGAATAAAATCCGGACGCTGCGTGTTTTTTCCCGAGAAACCTTTATCTATATAAACCTTGTAAGGCTCATCATCAATCAGACGGCTTTTACCCTTTTCAATTTGGCTTTCGATTGAGATACTGTCCTTTTTATCAACAGATTGCCGCCCATAAATTCCTACCATAACACACATCCTCACGTCGCAATGGACTGCGCTTCGTTCGTTTTCGCGTAAACATCACGCGAAAATCTCACTATCTTCGTCATTGCTCCTTCTCCGCAAAAGGTCACGTTCGCGTTTGCTAGCGGCTTGTAAACGCGCCGCTTTTACGCAAACTTGCTCACTATCAACCTTTTGCGGGTCGTTCGTGCGCTTCGAGGGTAAATCCTCTCACCGCGTGAAAAATTTTATTCAGCATCTGAAAAATTTTCGTCCTCTTGCAATATTTTCTTGATATTCGTAATAATCGTTTGGTCTATATCCTGACGGTTTTCATTACTGCAAAAACTTTTAATAATCAATCCATCACTTTCTCTTTCGCAGAGTTTCAATTTGTTGTCATTCATAAGAAGCCCTCCCTTTTAAAAGTATTCTTAAAAATAAAAAATAGCCTAAGGACAGGCAATTTTAGCAGATAACGATAGGGTAGTTTGTCTACAGTCTAAAACTGCCACTTGAATAGGTGGCAGCTTAATATTTATATAATTTGATTATCTTGGAGCGCTAATGGTGAATGTTGGTTCTACAAGTTTATGTGTTCCTGCGAATTCCTCTGCCCCAATGCGATAACCTTTGCCATTTGCTTTATCACTAACAACGAATACATCTCCTGCAACAAGTGGAGTATTTATTCCCTCAGCATCCCACTCATTATGACAGGGAACTGCCTGTCCTCCTGTTTTAGTAACCATTTCAGGAGTAATGACAATAACTTCACGAACTTCTTTTGGAGTCATGTAGGCAGTCACTTGCGAGGCACTTCCAAATACAGGAGCTAATTCTTGCCTTTGTTCTTCTGTTAGCTCGACATTTACAGGAGATTTCAATCTCTTAATAGCATTTTCAGGCGTCAACGCATAAATATCATATAGCCCACCCATCAGCGCCTTGCCATCAATAATGCGGACTACGGCAATATGGTCATCATCATAACGACAACCGCCGGTTTCAGGAGGCGCTTCTTTTGTAACGATATGTGTGCCTTGCTCATCTCTGCGAATTACGCCGTCTAATTCTTTGAGTTTGCCTACTTCACCTAAACTAAAAGTTAGGACTTCCAACTTCTCTGCTTTCTCTGAACTTCCATTTGCCAAAATCCAATCATTAACGCTTAAAGTCGAGGGTTCGGCTACTGCGTTTTGAGAGATTTGCTCCATTTGTTGCGACATAGGTTTGCGAACTTTGCCAGCCAAGATTTTTTCTATCAATGCTTTATCCACGCCACGACTTCCGTCATACGGTAGCCTTACCAAGGTAGGAAATGTTTCTTGTTCAATAGACTCAATCCATTTTTCAAAGTTTGTGCGTATTAAATTTACAAATCCTTCGTTGTTAAGACCATTAGTTCTATTGGCTATTCTTGCGCACCATTCATCTTTCATGGACTTATCGGGATAGACAATGTAATATGGGATATCTGCTTCCGCAAGCGCTTTTTGAGTATCAGCATGCGTAGAAACAAAAATTACATCTGCATTTCCTAAATTCTCTTGAATGTGTTGTAAGTAATCTTGTGCAAAATTAGGATTTCTTATAGGTCGGTCATCTTCGCCAAGCCTTTTTTGCCCTTGCTCATCAAGCAACCAACTAAATTTGCTTGAATCACTATCAAGTGCAACAATGTTACTGCCTGTATCGAGCAATTCATTGAAAAATGTCGTTTTCCCTACACAAGGGAAACCTGCAATTACAACCGCTTTCTTTTCCATTTATTTTTCTCCTTTATTTTCCAAAAACGATAATATATCTTGCCGATTTCAACGGCTTTATCAGAACTAGTATTTTCTCCCGATTCGCCACGGTGGGTGTTTTCGGCGTAATCAAATTCGGCACTAATTCTTTTGCCATCTATTCCGTACACATATCGTTGTGTATATGCACCTTTCTCATTGACAAATATATCACGATTGGCAGGAGAAGTCAAGTCTATTAGATAGCTTTTTTCGACAGTAATAAATTCGTTTTGCATTATTGCTCCTGTGTCGGTCTCCCATGTTTTCTGGTCAAATGCTCTGCCGAATTTGAAAACTTCTGTATAATCCGGGAATAATTCCGAGCCATTCTTATATCCCCTTGTTCTTGCGGAATAGTTGGGGTTTTTCTTGTTTTCTATCGTCCCAACACGATTCCCGAGGGCATTGTAGATATATTCGCTTGTTTCTCCGTCTGCGTTTGTGCCTTTGATTAAGCGGTTTTGTTTGTCATATTCATAAGTATTTTTACCATCGCTCGTTAGGTTGCCGTCGGCATCATAAATTAAGCCTGAATTTGCAATGTTTCCCGCAAGGTCGTATAAATAATTGTTGACAGTATTTGCCTTCATCAGTTTGCTAGACCAAATCATTGGAATTATCGACAAAACAAACATTTCGTCATATCCCCCCGCCTGCTTGTTTTAAGAGGATTTTTTCTTTATGTACCGTTATTTCCAAAGTTTGTACATAACTACCAAACGCAAATAAATTCCACTCTCCCATTATTAACG